>NZ_JBWKYF010000051.1:0-47121 GCF_059423605.1 Variovorax sp. GW460-12-1-14-LB1 | reverse complement strand
GCCCCAGCCCGATCAGCACCCGCCCCACGCGCCCCGCCACGGTGGCCGAGCGCGTGATGAACAGCACCACCCCCACGAAGATGAACATCGGCGAGAGCCACGAGAGGTCGGCCGAGAACAGCACCGAGATCAGCGCCGTGCCCACGTCGGCGCCCCGCATCACCGCCAGCGCCGCCGGCAGCGTGACCAGGCCCTGCCCCACGAACGAGGAGGTCATGAGCGAGGTGGCCGTGCTCGACTGCACGAGCGCCGTGACGCCGATGCCCGAGAGCGCGGCCGTGAAGCGGTTGCGCATGCTCTGCACGAGGATCTTGCGCAGGTTGGCGCCGAAGACGCGCAGCACGCCGGTGCGCACGAGGTGCGTGCCCCACACCAGCAGGGCGACGGCCGCAAGCAGATTCAGAAGGTGCTTCATGGAGGGCGGGGTCTGACCTTTCTCTTGTTTTCGTTTTGATTCGTTTCAGCCCCATTTTCCACAAGTAGACGCTTCAGTCGATCAGGGCTCCGTTGTCGTGGAAAGGATAAGGCCCTTCGAAGCTGCCGGAGGCCGCCAGGTGGGTGACGAGCCGGCGCCCGGCCGCAGACCAGGCGTGCACCCGGAACGAGGGCGGCTCCAGCGTCCAGGCCGAGGCGGCGTCGGGCGCCAGGTCGAGGCAGACCTGGTGCGCCTGCGCCGGCGAGGTCGAGGCGATGGTGCCGCCGAAGCGCACGTCGATGGCGCGGTGCAGGTGGCCGCAGATCACGCGCTCGACGTTCGTGTAGCGGCGCAGCAGGGCCTCGAGCGCGTCGGCGCCCTCGAGCAGGCCGATCTCGTCCATGTGGCCGATCAGCGTCTCGAAGGGCGGGTGGTGCATGGCGACCACCACGGGCTCGTGGCGGCAGGCGTCGAGCTGGGCTTCGAGCCAGGCCAGGCGCCGCTCGCACAGCGTGCCGTGGCTGGCGCCGGGCACGCAGGTGTCGAGCGTGAGCAGCCGCAGGTCGCCCACGCGTACCGAGTACTGCACGAAGCCGTGCGTGTCGGCGCCCGTGCCCAGGTAGGCGTGGCCCGGGAAGCTGCGGCGCAGCTGGTCGCGGCCGTCGTGGTTGCCGGGCAGCAGGTAGACGGGCATCGTCAGCGGCGCGAGCAGGGCGGCCAGGTGGTCGTACTCGGCGGCGCGGCCGAAGTCGGTCAGGTCGCCGGTGATCACCACCGCGTCGGGCGGCTGGCGCAGCGCGAGCACCGACTGCACGGCGCGCGCGAGGTAGGGCGCCGTGTCGATGCGGCCGTAGGCCAGCCGGCCGGGTTCGCGGATGTGCAGGTCGGTCAGCTGGACCAGGAAGGTGTTGGGATTCGTCGTCGTGGTCATGGTCATGCGCGGGTTTCCTGCGAGGTCATCAGGCGGTCGGCCGGGATGCGCAGGCCTACCGCGTCGCCCGGTCCGAAGGGGTTGTCGCGCCCCACGTCGGCCACCAGCACGGGCTGGTCCTGCAGGCGCAGGTGCAACTGCACGCGGTCGCCGAGGAAGGTGCGGCGTTCGACCGTGGCGCGGCCCCAGCCGGGCGCCTCGCCGGGCGGGGGCGCGCCGACCTCGATGTCTTCGGGCCGCACCAGCAGCGTCGCATGCTGCTGCCAGGGCGCGGGGCAGGGCAGCGACGACCCTCCGAGTCGGACAACGCCCTGCGCGATGGCGTCGGGCGCGCGCTCCAGCCGGTTGACCCGGCCCAGGAACTCGGCCACGAAGGGGTGCGCGGGCGCGCGGTACAGGTCTTCGCCGCGCCCGACCTGCACGATGCGCCCGGCGCGCATCACCGCGAGGCGGTCGGCGATGGCCAGCGCTTCCTGCTGGTCGTGCGTGACGTGGATGGCGGTGATGTGCAGGCGGCGCAGCAGCTCGGCCAGTTCGTCGCGCAGCGATTCCTTGAGCTTGGCGTCGAGCGCGGCCAGCGGCTCGTCGAGCAGCAGCACGCGCGGGCGCACGGCCACGGCGCGCGCCAGGGCCACGCGCTGGCGCTGGCCGCCCGAGAGTTCGGCGGGGCGCTTGTTCTCCAGGCCGCCCAGGCGCACGAGGTCGACCAGCTCGCCCACGGCGCGTTTCTCTTCCTCGGGCGACACGCCGCGGATGCGCAGGCCGTAGCCGATGTTGGCGGCCACCGTCATCTGCGGAAAGAGGGCGTAGCTCTGGAACACCATGCCCACGCCGCGGTGCTCGACCGGGCGCTGCGTGACGTCCTGGTCGCCGAAGACGATGCGGCTGCCGTCGTCGGGCGCTTCGAGTCCGGCGATGAGGCGCAGCAGCGTGGTCTTGCCGCAGCCCGAGGGGCCGAGCAGCGCGAGCACCTCGCCCGCTTCCACCTTGAGGTTGGTGGGCTGCAGGCCGCGCGTGCCGTCGGCGTAGGTCTTCGCGCAGTTCGAGATGTCGACGGGGATGCGTTCAAGTTCCATGGCGTTTCTGCATCAGGTTGGCAAGGTACTGCAGGCCCCACAGCACGGGAAGGATCACTGCGAAAAAGACCAGCGTGTAGGCCGATCCGATCTCGATGCGCATCGAGGCGTAGCTGTCGGCCAGGCCCACGGGCAGCGTGCGCGTGAGCGGCGTGTGCAGCATCCAGGTGAGGTTGAATTCGCCCACCGACAGCGTGAACACCATCAGGCTGCCCGCCACGATGGCGGGGAACACGGCGGGCACGAGGATGCCCATGAAGCGCTGGCGGAAGTTCGCGCCCAGCGAGCGCGCGGCCTCTTCGAGCGCGAGCAGGTCGTCGCGCTGGAAGGCCGAGCTCACGGTGCGCACCATGAAGGGCAGCGTGAAGACGATGTGGCCCACGAGGATGAAGGCGAAGCTCTGGCGAAAGGCCGTGAGCTGGCCGTAGGCGAGGATGAGCGCGAGCGCCGTCGCCAGGCCCGGCACCGCGACCGGCAAGGTCAGCAGCTCTTCGAAGATGCGCGCCGCACGCGAGCGGCTGCGTGCCAGCGTGTAGGCGCAGGGCACGCCGATCAGCACGGTGCACACGACGCAGGCCACGGCCAGCGCGAGCGACCAGCCGACGGTGCCGCCGTAGTTCTCCCACACCTCGCCGAGCCAGCGCAGCGTGAGGCCGCTCTTCAGGCCCGCGCTGTAGTTGTTGACGAGGCCGGCCATCACCGACAGCAGCATCGGTGCGATCATGAAGAGGCTCACGATCACCGTGATGGCGAGCAGGAAAGGGGCGCGGGGTTGCGAAGGGGTCTTCATCATCGGGCGACCGGGTTGGCGCCGAAGCGGCGCGCCACGAAGAGCACCAGCCAGGTCACGACGCCCAGCGAGATCGACAGCGACGCGGCGAGCGCGAAGTTGGCGTAGTTGGTGAACTCGTTGTAGATGGTGATGGGGATCACCTCGAACTTGCTGGCCAGCGTGAAGGCCGTGCCGAAGGCGCCCATCGAGGTGGCGAACAAAATGGCGCCGCAGGCCAGCGTGGTGGGTGCCAGCTCGGGCATCCACACGTCGCGCGCCACGCGCAGCTTCGAGGCGCCGAGCGAACGCGCCGCCTCTTCGAGCTGCGTGTTCATCGACTCGGCCGCCGCGGCGTAGGTGGCAATGGCGCGCGGCAGCGAGAAATACAGGTACGCCAAAAAGAGCCCGAGCAGGCCGTAGGCGAAGGTGATGCGCTCGCCGACCAGCGCATCGCTCAGGTCGGCCACCACGCCCTGGCGCCCGCCGAGCAGGATCACGAAGAAGCCGATGATCACGCCCGGGAACGACAGCGGCAGCGTGAGCAGCGACAGCAGCATGCGCTTGCCCGGGAAGGCATGGCGCGCGAGGTAGATGCCCACCGCCGCGCCCAGCACCAGCGTGGCCAGCGTCACCGCCACCGACAGCGCGACGGTGTTGGCCATGCTTTGCAGGTAGCGCGCATCGGTCAGCACCGCGAAGTAGGTGGCGGCGCCCTTGTCGGCCGGCAGCGCGAGCAGGCGCACCACCGGCAGCAGCCAGAAGGCCGCGAAGAAGACGGCCGCCGGCGCGACGCAGGCCAGCAATCGCCAGCGCGGGTTCCAGGCGTTGGAGGAGGTGGTGCGTGTCATCGCGCGCGGCGCCGGGTCAGCGCACTTCCTTCAGGTACTGGTCGGAGAAGGCGCGCTGCGCGTCGGCCATGCGGGCGTAGTCGACGGTCTTGGCACGGGCGTAGTCGCTGGCGGGCAGGAACTGCGCCTCGATCTCCTTGGGCATGGCGCTGGCGCGCACCGGGCGCAGGTAGGCCTTGGCCCAGATCGCCTGGCCTTCGTCGGACAGCGTGAAGTCGAGCACCTTCTTCGCATCGGCCGCGTGCGGCGCCTTGGCGACCAGGCTCATCACGTAGGGCACGGCCAGCGTGCCTTCGCTCGGGATGACGAAGGCGACGTTGGCCTTGTCCTTGTACTTGGCGCGGTAGGCGTTGAAGTCGTAGTCGAGCAGGATCGCGATCTCGCCCGACAGCACGCGCGCGTACGAGGTCTGCTTGGGCACGATGGGCTCGTTCTTCTGCAGCGCCTTGAAGTAGTCGATGGCCGGCTTGAAGTTGTCGAGCGTGCCGCCGCGCGCCTGGTTCACGGCCACGGCGCCCACGTAGCCCACGAAGGCCGAGGCGGGGTCGAGGTAGCCGATGAGGCCCTTGTATTCGGGCTTGAGCAGGTCGGCCCACGACTTGGGTACCGGCTTGCCCTTGAGCGCGTCGACGTTGACCATGAAGCCGAGCGTGCCCGAGTGGATGGTGAACCAGTTGCCTGCGGGGTCCTTCAGGCCGTCGGGAATGTCTTTCCAGGCGGCCGGCTTGTAGGGCTCGACCACGCCGTCTTTCGCGGCCTGCACCGCGAAGGTCACGCCGAGGTAGGTGACGTCGGCCACGGGGCTGGCCTTTTCGGCGACCAGCTGCGCGAGCGACTGGCCCGAATTCTTGTTGTCGGCCGGCACGGTGATGCCGGTCTTGGCCTTGATGGCCTTGAGCTGGGTGCCCCAGTCGGCCCATTCGGTCGGGCAGTTGTAGCAAATGGCGGTCTGGGCCATGGCGCCGCCGGCGGCGACGAGGGCGGCGGCCAGCACGCCGAGGCGGGCGAGGCGGTGAAAGCGAAGGGACATGGAAGAACTCCTGGGAGGGGTGGTGGGGTCAGGACAGTGCGGCGTCGTTGTCTTCGCGCGCATTCGCGCACGACTCGCCGTCTCGGAAGGCATGGGGCAGCAGCAGGCTCGCGTCGGCCTGCAGCGCGCGGCCACCGGCGATCGCCTGCGCCAGCAGCTCGACGCTGTGGCGGCCGATGTCGCTGTTGGGCTGCGCGATGGTGGTGAGCGCGGGCGTGAGGTCTTCGCCGAGCGCGATGCCGTCGAAGCCGACCACGCTGAGGTCGTCGGGCACCGCCAGGCCGCTCAGGTGCGCGGCGCGGATGCTGCGGATGGCGAGCAGGTCGTTCGAACAGACCAGTGCGGTGGGGCGGCTGCGCGGGCGCAGCTCCGCGCACAGCGCATCGACGGCGGTCTCGACGAAGGGCACTTCGACCAGCGGCGGCGCGGCAAGGCCTGCTTCGGCCATGCCGCGCTGGTAGCCGCGGTAGCGCTGCTGCGCGCGGTCCGACGCGGCCAGCGTGCCGCTGACCATCGCGATGCGCCGGTGGCCAAGCAGCACGAGCCGCGTGACCGCATCGGCCACCGCGCCTTCGCTGTCGACCGACACGCAGGGATGGTCGGCGTGCCGGTTGTAGGCCAGCACGTAGGGCACGCCGGCGGCCTGCAGGCGCTGCAGCGCGGCCGAGGTGGACGGGTTCGACACCACGAGGATCAGCCCGTCGACATTGCCCGCCAGCAGCAGCTGGACGGCGCGCTCTTCCTCGTCGAGCCGGTAGCCCGTGGTGACCGGCAGGATCGCGTAGCCGCCCGCGACGGCCGCGCGCGCGATGCCCTGCAGGCATTCGGCGAAGGTCGGATTCAGCAGCGTGGGCAGCACCACGCCGAGCGTGCGGCTGCGCTGGGTGCGCAAGGTGCGGGCGCTGGCGTTGGGCAGGTAGTTGAGCTCGCGCGCCACGCGCTCGACCAGTTCGCGCGTGGCCGGCGTCACCTTGTCGGGGAAATTGAAGGCGCGCGAGACCGTGGCCACGGAGACCCCGGCCTGGGCGGCTACTGCTTGGATGCTCATCGTGCGGGGTCCGTGGTGGGGTTCATGTAATCGATTACATTGGACCGGCGCAGTATGACTTCGCGATGACAGGACAGGGAAGTGGGGAGAACCCCGGGGCCGCTGGCGCGGAGCGCGGCCAAAGAAAAAGGGGCCCGTGGGCCCCTTTGGTCTAGAACTGGCTTACTTGCCGCGCCGGACTCGCCGGATCTCGTCGACGATCAGGCAGATGGCCCCGAGCGTGATGGCGCTGTCCGCCGCGTTGAACGCCGGGAAGTACCAGTTGCCCCAGTGGAAGCTCAGGAAGTCGACCACGTAGCCGTGCATCATGCGGTCGACCACGTTGCCGATCGCACCGCCCAGGATGCAGGCCATCGCGAACGAGAAGAGCTTCTGGCCCGCGTGCGACCGCAGCATCCAGACGATGAAGATCGCCGCCGCCACGCCGATGGCCGTGAAGAACCAGCGCTGCCAGCCCGAGTGGTCGGCCAGGAACGAGAAGGCGGCGCCCGTGTTGTGCGCGCGCACGACGTTGAAGAAGCTCGTCACGTAGGTCGCGTCACCGAGCTTGTAGTAGCCCAGGATCAGCGTCTTGGTGAACTGGTCGATGATCACGATGATCGTCGCCAGCCCGAGCCACGGCCAGATGCTGGCGCCGCGCGAACGCGAGGCCGACGAGGCGGAGCGTGCGGTCGCCATCAGGCCACGCTGCGCGATTCGCCCGCGCCGAACAGGTTGCTCGTGCAGCGGCCGCAGATGGTCGGGTGCGCCGGGTCGTGGCCCACGTCCTCGCGGTAGTGCCAGCAGCGTTCGCACTTCTGCGCGGTGCTCGGCGTGACCACGGTCGACAGCGTGTCGCCCGCCGCCAGCGCCACGGCCGAGGCGATGAACACGAACTTCAGGTCGTCGCCCAGCGAGCCCAGCAGCGCGAGGTCGTCGGCCGGTGCGTTCAGCTGCAGGTTGGCCTGCAGCGACGAACCGACCTTGCCCCCGGCGCGCACCGCCTCGATGTCCTTGTTGACGCCGTCGCGGATCTCGCGGATGCGGCCCCACTTGGCGAGCAGCGCCTCGTCGGGTGCGGCGAACTGGCTGTAGGTCTGCGTGAAGATCGACTCGCCGGCCTTGCCGGTGCCCACGATCTTCCAGGCCTCTTCGGCCGTGAAGCTCAGGAACGGCGCCATCCAGCGCAGCATGGCTTGCGAGATGTGCCACAGGGCCGTCTGCGCACTGCGGCGCGCGAGCGAGCCCGGCGCCGTCGTGTAGAGGCGGTCCTTCAGGATGTCGAGGTAGAAGCCGCCCAGGTCTTCCGAGCAGTAGATCTGCAGCTTGGCCACCACCGGATGGAACTCGTACACCTGGTAGTGCGCAAGGATCTCGGCCTGGAACTGCGCCGCGCGCGACATGGCGTAGCGGTCGATCTCGAACAGCTGGTCGAGCGGCACGGCATCTTTCGCGATGTCGAAGTCGCTGGTGTTTGCGAGCAGGAAGCGCAGCGTGTTGCGGATGCGGCGGTAGGCGTCGACGACGCGCGCGAGGATCTTGTCGTCGCCCGCGATGTCGCCCGAGTAGTCGCTCGCGGCCACCCACAGGCGGATGATTTCCGAGCCTAGCTTGTTGCTGATTTCCTGCGGGTCGATGCCGTTCTTGAGCGACTTGCTCATCTTGATGCCCTTGGCATCGACCGTGAAGCCGTGCGTGAGCAGGCCCTTGTACGGTGCGCGGTCTTCCAGCATGCAGGCGATCAGCAGCGACGAGTGGAACCACCCGCGGTGCTGGTCGTGGCCTTCGAGGTACAGGTCGGCTTCGGGGCCGGTCTCGTGGTGCACGTTGGGGTGCGTGCCGCGCAGCACGTGCGAGAAGGTCGAGCCCGAGTCGAACCACACCTCGAGGATGTCGGTGCTCTTGGTGTAGCTCGGTGCGTCTTCGGCGCCCAGGATGTCTTCGACGGTGACGCGGCTCCAGGCCTCGATGCCGCCCTTCTCGACGATGTCGGCGGCCTGGTCGAGGATTTCCATGGTGCGCGGATGCAGCTCGCCCGAATCCTTGTGCAGGAAGAACGGGATCGGCACGCCCCAGCTGCGCTGGCGGCTGATGCACCAGTCGGGCCGGCCGGCGATCATGTCGTGCAGGCGGGCCTTGCCGTTCTCGGGATAGAAGCTGGTCTGTTCGATGGCGTCGAGTGCGGTCTGGCGCAGCGTCTTGGGCGCCTTGTCCTTGGTGAACACGCCTTCGCCCTCGTCCATGCGCACGAACCACTGCGCAGCCGCGCGGTAGATCACCGGCGTCTTGTGGCGCCAGCAGTGCGGGTAGCTGTGGGTGATGGTCTCGGTGGTCAGCAGGCGGTTGGCGTCGCGCAGCGCGGCGATGATCACCGGCACGGCCTTCCAGATGTTCTGGCCGCCGAACAGCGGGAAGTCGGGCGCATAGCTGCCGTTGCCCTGCACCGGGTTCAGGATGTCGTCGTACGCCACGCCGTGGGCGATGCAGGAGTTGAAGTCGTCCACGCCGTAGGCAGGCGAGGAGTGCACGAGGCCGGTGCCGTCGGTGGCGGTGGCGTAGTCGGCCAGGTAGATGGGCGACAGGCGCTGGTAGCCCGCATCGACGTCGTACAGCGGGTGCTCGAACTCGAGCCCGCCGAGCGCCTCGCCCTTGACCGTGGCCAGCACCTTGCCGTCGAGCGCGTAGCGCGTCATGCACATCTCGACCAGCGAGTTGGCCAGGATCAGGAGGCCCCGCTCGGTGTCGACCAGCGAGTACTCGAGCTCGGGGTTGAGGTTGATCGCCTGGTTGGCGGGGATCGTCCACGCGGTGGTGGTCCAGATCACGGCAAAGATGTCGCCCAGGATCGTGTGGTCGGTGCCGAAGGCCTTGAGCACCTTCTCGCGCTCGTGCGCCTTGAAGGCCACGTCGATGGTCTGGCTCTTCTTGTCGGCGTATTCGATCTCGAACTCGGCCAGCGACGAGCCGCAGTCGAAGCACCAGTACACGGGCTTCAGGCCCCGGTACACGAAGCCGCGCTCGATCACGCGCTTGAACGCGCGCAGCTCACCGGCTTCGTTGGCGAAGTCCATCGTCTTGTAGGGGTGGTCCCATTCGCCCAGCACGCCCAGGCGCTGGAAGTCGACCATCTGCTGGGCGATCTGCTCCGTGGCGTAGGCGCGGCTCTTGGCCTGCATCTCGTCGCGGCTGAGGTTGCGGCCGAACTGCTTTTCGATGGCGTTCTCGATCGGCAGGCCGTGGCAGTCCCAGCCGGGCACGTACAGCGCGTCGAAGCCTTCGAGCTGGCGCGCCTTGGTGATCATGTCCTTGAGGATCTTGTTCACCGCGTGGCCCATGTGGATCTGGCCGTTGGCGTACGGCGGGCCGTCGTGCAGGATGAACTTGGGCGCGCCGTGGCGGGCGTCGCGCAGGCGGTGGTAGCGGCCTTCGTCGTTCCATTCCTTCACCCAGCCCGGCTCGCGCTTGGGCAGGTCGCCGCGCATCGGGAAGGGGGTGTCGGGCAGGTTCAGCGTGGAACGGTAATCTTTGGGGGAAGCGGCGTCAGACATGTTGGGGTGCGGCGAAACAGAGGGGCTTCGACAGGCTCAGCCCGAACTGCATTGAGCGGTCGGTGCGGAAGATATAGCCGTTCGCCCTGAGCTTGTCGAAGGGCGGCAGCACGGGGCGTGCAGGGCTAAATTCGGTCGCGCGTGGTCTGGCGGTGGGTCTCGGCGTGGGTCGATGCGAAGAACGCGCGTGCGTCGCGGCCATCCTTCGCGATGCCCGCAGTGAGGGCTTCGAGGCTGGTGTAGCGCAATTCGTCGTGCAGTTTGTGCAGGAGTTCCACGCGCACGATTTTACCGTAGGCCCCTTCGGCCCCCAGATGCGAGGGCCACTCCAGGCAATGCGTCTCCAGCAGCACGCGCCCCGCGTTGACGTCGTTGGCGTCCAGCGAGGGGCGCACGCCGAGGTTGGCCACGCCCGGCAGCGGCTGGTCGGCCAGGCCGTGCACCAGCACCGCGAAGATGCCGCTGGCGGCCGGTTTCCAGTGCTTGAAGCGCAGGTTGAGGGTGCGAAAACCGTCGTCCTTGCCCGGCGACGACGCGCCCAGCGCCCGGCCCAGCTTGCGGCCGTGGACCACATGGCCCGAGATCGTGTACGGGCGCCCCAGCAGCGTGTGGGCGTCGGCCATGCGGCCTTCGGCCAGCGCCTCGCGCACGGCCGAGCTGGACACGCGCAGGCCGTGTACCTCGTAGCTGTTCATGCGCGCGACGTCGAAACCCTGCGCTTCACCGGCGGCATCGAGCATGGCGTAGTCGCCCGCGCGTTTGGCGCCGAAGCGGAAGTCGTCGCCCACCAGCACGTAGCGCGCGCCCAGGCCGTCGATCAGCACGTTCTGGATGAACGCCTCGGGCGACTGGGACGCCAGCCGGCCGTCGAAGGGCAGCACGATGGTCTGGTCGACGCCGCAGGCCGCCAGCTCGGTCAGCTTGTCGCGCAGCGTGCCGATGCGGGCCGGGGCCAGGTCGGGCTTCTTGGTGACGGCGGCGAAATAGTCGCGCGGGTGCGGCTCGAAGGTCAGCACGCAGCTGGGCAGCCCGCGATGGCGGGCCTCGGTCTGCAACAGCGCCAGCATGGCCTGGTGGCCGCGGTGGACGCCGTCGAAATTGCCGATCGTGAGGGCGCAGGCCGGAGCTACGCCCGGGTGTCGGAAGCCGCGGAAAACCTGCATGGGAGAGTATCTTTTTGATAGCGCCTGATGCCCGTCGTATGGGCAAATCAGGCCGATTTGTCACAAAGCCGGTATATTGTGACGCAGTGGGTGGGTTGGCGTGAGTCGCCAACGCATTCCGAGTCTCTGGTCTCTGCGTGTTTTTCTCGTTTCGAGGAGGCGTGTGTGAAGGTCTTGAAGCTGTCGGCCCAAGGGCTGCCCCAGTCATGGATATCGCTGGAACAGGCGGTGATCCACTACGCAGCGGACGAAGTCCGTTGGGAAGTGGGCGCGCAGGTGGCCGTGTTCCGTGGCGGCCACAACGCGATCACGGGCGAGCAGTCGCAGATCGCGATCAACAGCATCATCGGCACCAAGGGCGTGCCGCGCATCAACCCCTTCGCGCAGCGCCCGGGCCTCACCAACAGCAAGCTGTTCTCGCGCGACCGCAACATCTGCGCCTATTGCGGCGGCCATTTCCACGAAGACGAACTCACGCGCGAGCACATCATTCCGTTCGCGCAGCGCGGCATCGACACCTGGATGAACGTGGTCACGGCCTGCAAGCCCTGCAACCACCGCAAGAGCAGCCGCACGCCCGAGCAGGCGAACATGCCGCTGCTGTACGCGCCCTACGTGCCCAGCCTGTGGGAAGACTTCATCCTGCGCAACCGCCGCATCCTGGCGGACCAGATGGAATTTTTGATGGCGCACCTGCCGCAGTCGTCCCGGTTGCACGACATCTGACACCGGACACGCAAGAAAAAGGAGGCCTCGGCCTCCTTTTTTCTTTCAGCCCTTCCAGGCCGGCGGCCGTTTCTCGATGAAGGCCTGCACGCCTTCCAGCGCGCTCTCGTCCATCATGTTGCAGGCCATGGTCCGGCTGGCGTCGGCCAGCGCGGCCTCGATGCCGGTCTCGAGCTGGCGATAGAACAGCGCCTTGCCCAGCGCGAGCGCCGTGCGGGGCTTGGCGACGATGCTGGCGACCAGCGCCTCGACCGCGGCGTCGAGCGCTTCGGGCGGCGCGACCCGGTTGACCAGGCGCTTCTCGCGCGCTTCCTCGGCACCGATGAATTCGCCCGTCACCAGCATCTCGAAGGCTTCCTTGCGACCCAGGTTGCGCGACAGCGTGACGCCGGGCGTGGCGCAGAACAGCCCCACGTTGACGCCGCTGACCGCAAAGCGCGCGTCGCTGGCGGCCACCGCCAGATCGCACACCGCGACCAATTGACAGCCCGCCGCGGTTGCAATGCCGTGCACGCGCGCGATCACCGGCACGGGCAGCCGCTGGATCGACAGCATCATCGCGCCGCACCGGTCGAACAGCTGCTGGTAGTAGCCGAGTGACGGCTCGGCGCGCATTTCCTTCAGGTCGTGGCCCGCGCAGAAGGCCTTGCCCGCCGCGGCGATGACGACGGCGCGCACCGTGTCATCGGCGGCGATGGAACCGAGCGCCTGCTCGAGCGTGCCCAGCATGCCTTCGGACAACGCGTTGAAGGCGGCGGGGCGGTTCAGCGTGAGCGTGACCACGCCGCGCGCGTCACGCGCCGTCAGGACAAAGGGGGCCGTGTCGTTCATGGCCGTTCAGTACGTCAGCTCGAGCACCGTCGTGTGCCCTTGCGCGGCGGGCCAGCTCTGGCCGGTGAGGCGCTCGCCGTTGAATTCGGCGCTGACCGTGCGCTGCGGCGCGCCGGCCGCGATGCGCAGCCGCGAGCTCGACTGCCCCGCGCCCTGGGCCGGCACGCCGGGCGGCGGGTTCTGGCCGTCGAAGTTCATCGTGTCGCGCTGCGCATCGAAGTAGCCGCGCGGACGCGTGAAGACGACCACCGCCCCCGCGCCGCTCTCGGCCGGCGCCAGGCGCTCGGTCCGCAGGTTGACGACGCCGCTGCTGCGCACGAACGGGCTGCGGTAGATGTGCGTGGTGCCCTGGCCGGGCACGTCGAGCACGAACTCGTAGCGTGCGGTGGGCTGCGCGCTGAACGGGCCCCAGCGACCGTCGGCGCCGACCGTCTGCTGGTGCGCCGCCTCGCCGCGCCGCGCGCCCGAGGCCGGGTCGACGGCAAAGACGGTGACGCGCGCGCCGGCCAGCGCGAGGTTGTCCGCGCCGGTCGCGCGGCCGTCGAGCACGACCTTCGACTCCGGCGCCACCGCCGTGCTGCCCGGCGCCTGGCCGGTCAGGAAACGCCAGGTCGCCGGCGAGAACGAGGTCTCGCGGTGGTCCACGCGCGGCAGCACGAGGTTGGTGGCGCCTTTGAGTGCCGGCCCGTCGAAGCCGATGTTCGTCGGCTGGCCCGGCGCGCCGATCCACAGGCCGTCGGGCTGGGCGTACTTGTCGTTGGTGTCCGAGCGCAGCGTGAGCCACTGCACGCCGGGCGTGACCTCGTCGCCGTTCGGGCCCTTGGGCGCATTGAGCTGCTGCATGAAGGCCGAGAGCCCCGAGAACTCGTTGTTCTCGCGCAGGCCCTTCACCTTCCAGATGCCGTGCGCCGGGTTGCCGCCGAGCACCACGTGGCTCACCACGGCCGCGCCGCCGCCGTTCTGCACGTAGTTGCGGATGGTGTTGCCACCGCGCGAATTGCCGATGAGCACGACCTTGGGCGCGCCCGTGGCCTTCAGCACCTTCTCGACCTCGGCGCGCAGGAACGCGGCCGACTCGGCGGTGGAACTGCGCCCCGGCTGGGCCACGGCATCGTCGTCGCGGGCCAGGGGAGTCGGCTGGTCGATGGCGAAGAGCCGCTCGCGCGGCCAGCCGTTCGATTCGAAGCGCCAGATCGTGGTCTGCCACAGCGCCGCCGAGTCGCCGTTGCCGTGCATGAAGACGATGGGCGGGCGTTCGGTGGAAGAGGGCGCGGAGGTGGCGCAGCCGGTCAGCAAGGTGACGGCGGTGCTTCCGGCAAGGGCCAAGGCAAGCAGGGTGCGGCGGGAAGGCATGTCTGTCTCTCTCCTGGCAGGGGGCTGGGGCCCCGCAAGTGAAAACGCCCGCCGGCGCAAGGCGGGCGGGCGTTGGATGCTATCGACAAACAGCCGTCAGGCGAAGACGCCGGCCGTGTCCTGCATGCGTGCCGACACTTCACCCAGGTGGTGCAGGGTGTCGCCGAAGGTGAGCTCGAGCTGCGTGAGCTTGCGGAAGTAGTGGCTGCCGATGTATTCGTCGGTCACGCCGATGCCGCCGTGCAGCTGCACCGAGTTCGCGGCCACGTAGCGCATCGACGTGCCCAGCTGGTACTTGGCGCGGGCCAGCGCCTGGCGGCGTTCGTCGGCCGGGGCGTTGAGCTTGAGCGTCGCGTAGTAGCTCATCGAGCGTGCCAGTTCCAGCTGCATCTTCATGTCGGCGACGCGGTGGCGCAGCGCCTGGAAGCTGGAGATGACCACGCCGAACTGCTTGCGCTGGTTCATGTAGTCGATGGTGACGTCGAGCGTCTTGTCGAGCACGCCGACCGCTTCGGCGCAGGTGGCGGCAATGCCGACATCGACCGCGTACTCGAGCGCGGCCAGGCCGTCGGCCGTGACCAGCGTGGCGTCGGCCTTGTCGAACACGACTTCGGCCGCGCGGCCGCCGTCCTGCGTGCCGTAGCCGCGCGCTTCGACGCCGCTGGCGCTGCGCTCGACCAGGAAGAGGGCGATCTTGCCGTCGACCTTGGCGGGCACGATGAAGGCATCAGCTTCGTCGCCCACGGGCACCACGCTCTTGGCGCCGGTCAGCGAGTAGCCGTTGCCCGACTTGACGGCCGTGGCCTCGCACACGTCGAGGCGGTAGCGTGCCTTGCGCTCCTGGTAGGCCAGCACCACGAGGGCCTGGCCGCCGGCGATGCGCGGCAGCCAGTTTTCCTTGGTGGCCGCGTCGGCGTAGCCGCCGAGCACGGCGCCGGCGATCAGCGTCTGGGCGAAGGGCTCCAGCACGATGCCGCGGCCCAGTTCTTCCATCACGACCATGCCGGCCACCGGGCCCATGCCCAGGCCACCGTCGTCTTCGCTGATGTACAGGCCGCCCAGGCCGAGCTCGGCCAGTTCGTCCCAGGCCTCGCGCGAGAAGCCGCCCTTGGCCTCGATGCCGCGACGGCGCTCGAAGTCATAGCCCTTGTCGACCCACTTGCGAACGGCGTCGCGCAGCTGGTCCTGGTCTTCCGAAAAATTGAAATCCATGTTGGTGTCTCCTCAGCCCAGGACGGTTTGCGCCACGATGTTGCGCTGGACTTCGTTCGAGCCGCCGTAGATCGTGGTCTTGCGCATGTTGAAGAAGGTCGATGCCAGCGGTGCCAGCGCCGGGTTGCCGCCGGGGAAGTTGCCTTGCCAGCCGGCTTCCATGGCTTCGCGGATCAGCGGCAGCGAATAGGGGCCGCCGGCCAGCATCATCAGCTCGGCGTAGCGCTGCTGGATCTCGCTGCCGCGGATCTTGAGCAGGCCCGCCACGTCCAGCGAGTTCTTGCCCGAGGTGGCGGCCGAGAGCACGCGCAGCACCATCATCTCGAGGGCGACGATGTCGACTTCGAGCTTGGCGATCTCGTCGCGGAAGCGCAGGTCGTCGTACACGCCTTCGCTTTTCGCAATGCGCTTGAGGCGCTCGAGTTCGCGCTTGGCGCGGTTCACGTCGGCGATGTTGGTGCGCTCGTGCGAAAGCAGATGCTTGGCGTAGGTCCAGCCCTTGTTCTCCTCGCCGATCAGGTTCTCGGCGGGCACTTCGACGTTGTCGAAGAACACCTCGTTCACCTCGACGCCGCCGTCGATCAGCTTGATCGGGCGCACGGTGACGCCGGGCGACTTCATGTCCAGCAGCAGGAAGCTGATGCCGGTCTGGGGCTTGCCTTCGTTGCTGGTGCGCACGAGGTTGAACATCCAGTCGCCGTGCTGGCCGAGCGTGGTCCAGGTCTTCTGGCCGTTGACGATGTACTTGTCGCCCTTGCGCTCGGCCTTGGTCTTGACCGAGGCCAGGTCGGAACCCGAGCCGGGTTCGCTGTAGCCCTGGCTCCACCAGACTTCGCCGCTGGCGATGCCGGGCAGGAAGCGCTTTTGCTGCTCGGCGTTGCCGAAGGCCATGATCACCGGGGCCACCATGACGGGGCCGAAGGGGATGATGCGCGGCGCGCCGGCCAGTGCGGTTTCTTCCTCGAACAGGTGGCGCTGCACGGCGGTCCAGCCGGGGCCGCCGAATTCCTTGGGCCAGCCGTAGCCCAGCCAGCCCTTCTTGCCGAGGATCTTGGCCCAGCCTTGCAGATCGTCGCGCGTCAGTTCGAGCGCGTTGTGCACCTTGTGCGAAATCTCCTGGGGGAGGTTGTCCTTGACCCATGCGCGAACTTCTTCGCGGAACTTCTGTTCTTCGGGTGTGAAGCTCAAATCCATGCGTGCCTCGCTGTGTTGATCGGTCCACCGCAGACGCGGGGTGTCTCCGGAACTGCGAGTTTTAGCACGGTCGTGCTGCGATCCGGTGTCCGCGTCGCGACAAGCACGCCGGCGTGCGGGTCGACAGGAGGCTGATCGGGGTGTTGGCGGGGCACGGATAATCCCGGCCTCCCATGAAGAACATCGTGATCCTGATCTCCGGCGGCGGCTCGAACATGGCCGCCATCGTGCGCGCCGCCGAGCGCGACCGCTGGGCCGAGCGCTTCGGCGCGCGCATTGCCGCCGTCATCAGCAACAAGGCAGAGGCCGGCGGGCTGGCGCTGGCCGCATCGCACGGCATCGCGACCGCCGTGGTGTCGCACCAGGCCTTCGACAGCCGGGAGGCCTTCGACGCGGCGCTGGCCGAGGCGGTCGACGCCCACGCGCCGGCGCTGGTGGTGCTGGCGGGCTTCATGCGCATCCTGACGCCGGGCTTCGTGGCGCGCTACGCGGGGCGGCTGGTGAACATCCACCCCTCGCTGCTGCCGGCCTTTCCGGGGCTGCACACGCACCAGCGCGCCATCGAGGCGGGCTGCAAGGTGGCGGGGGTGACGGTGCACCAGGTCACGGCCGAACTCGACCACGGGCCGATCCTGGCGCAGGCCGTGGTGCCGGTGCTGCCGGACGACACGGCCGCCACGCTGGCCGCCCGGGTGTTGTCCCAGGAGCACCTGCTGTACCCGCGCGCCATCGCTGGATGGCTGTTGGATACATTGAGTCACAAAGCTTAAAGTTGTTTATATTGTTGGGTTTTCGGGAGCACAGAACTTTGAAAACCCAATCGCTACTGTTGACGTTGGCCACCGCGGCCCTGCTGGCCGCCTGCGCCGCTCCGGCCCCCGCGCCGGCACCGGGCGCCGCTGCGCCTGCGCCCGCTGCGCCGGCCGAACCCGTCTTCCAGTGCAACGCCGAAGGCGCCCGCTTTGCCGTGGGCCAGCAGGTGACGCCCCAGCTCGAAGCCGCGGCACGTGCGCGCACAGGCGCCGGCACGGCGCGGGTGCTCAAGCCGAACCAGGCGGTCACCATGGAACTCAACCCCGGACGGCTCAACATCAGCGTCGACGCGCGTGGCCGCGTCAAGGACGTTCACTGCGGCTGAGCGTCGATCGGGGTGAAGCGGCGCTGCGGGCGGCCGTCGATCTCGATGGTTTCCTCGAACATCGCGGCCGGCCGGACCCACAGGCCGCGGGCACCGTAGAGGGCGCGGTACAGCGTCATCGGCTCCAGCGTCTCGCTGTGGCGGACGGTGCCGATCACGTCGTATTCACCGCCCTTGTAGTGGCGGTAGCGGCCAGGGGGCGTTTCGATCAGGGGAGGGAGGTCTTCGTCGTTCAACGGGGGCTTCTTTCTTCGGTAACAACTGTCGGATGAGTCTTTGACGGGAGTCGGATGGACCGTGCGGATTTTGTTCACCTGGTTCGCCTGAGCGAGCACGCGAGTGCGGACGACAGCGCGCGCTACCGGCGTGGCGTCGCGGCGTTCGCCGCGCTCGGCTACCTCTGGGTGCTGGCCTGCCTCGGGCTGGCGGTGGGCATTGTGGCCTGGGTGGTCGTCTCGGTGGCCGACGGGCGCTTCAACTTCACCCGCGGCTGGCTGCTCGTGTTCGCGCTGGGCCTGTTCTGGGCGACCCTGCGCGCGCTCTGGGTGCATTTCGACGAGCCCGACGGCGAGCCGCTCACGCGCGCCGACGCGCCCGGGCTGTTCGAGGCGCTGGACCGCATCCGCGAGCGCATCAAGGGGCCGCCGGTGCACCGCGTCTACCTGGACGACAACTTCAACGCCAGCATCAGCCAGGTGCCGCGCTTCGGCCTGTTCGGCGGCGCGCTCAACTCGCTGAGCATCGGCCTGCCGCTGCTGATGATGCTGGACCGCCAGCGCCTGCTGTCGGTGCTGGCCCACGAATACGGCCACCTGCGCGGCAACCACGGCCGCCTGAGCGCCTGGATCTACCGCACGCGGCTGTCGTGGCTGCGGCTCGATGCCAGCCTGCAGCGCGACGAGGGCGTGATGGCGTTGGTGTCGCAGGCCTTCTTCCGCTGGTACTTTCCGCGCTTTGCCGCCAAGACCTTCGCGCTGGCCCGCCAGGACGAGTACGAGGCCGACCGCATCTCGGGCCGGCTGCTCGGCACCGCGGTGGCCGCGGCCGCGCTCACCGAAGTGGCCATCAAGGGCAACTGGTACGCCAGCGAGTTCTGGCCCTGGCACTGGGCGCGCGCCGAGCGCGAGCCGCTGCCGCCCGGCCCCTTTGCCGCTTTGCGGCAGCGCGCCCGAACGCCGCCGAGCGAGGAATTCGCGCGTCAGGCGCTGCGCGAGGCCATGCGCCGCGTCAGCGACCTGGACGACACCCATCCCGTGCTGCGCGACCGGCTCGAAGCGCTGAACCAGAAAGCGGCGCTGCCGGCCTGGTCGCAGCGGCCCGCGCTGGACATGCTGGCCGACAAGCACAAGTGGATCTCGCATTTCGACAATGCCTGGCGCCGCGCCCACGCCGCCGACTGGAAGCAGCACCACGCGCACCGCTCGCGCATCCGCGAGCGCATCGCGGTGCTGGCGGCCCGCGGCGAGCGCAACACGCCCGACGAGATGGTCGAGTGGGCCGACGCCGAGCGCCGGCTCGATCCGGCGGCGCCGGTGCGTGCACGCTACGAAAGCGCGCTGCGGATCGCGCCGGACCATCCGGGCGCGCTGCGCGGACTGGCCCAGATGCTGCCCGTGCGCGAGCGCGCCGAACGCCTGGCGGTGCTCGAACGGCTGCACCAGTCGGGCGTGGCCAGCCGCTGGTGGGCGGCCAAGAGCGCCGTCGCCTCGCTGGAGGACGCCGAAGCGGGGCCGCACGACGAGCAGGGGCTCAAGCTGTGGCGCGCGCGGCTCAAGGAGGCGGAGGAGGCCGAGGCGCGCGCCTGGGAAGAGATCACCGACACGCCGTTCTTCAGCCAGATTTCGCGCCACGACCTGAACGACCACGAACTGGGCGAGCTGCGCGCGGACATCGCGCGTTGCCTGCCAGTGTCGCGGCTGTGGGTGGTGCGCAAGAATCTGCGCGAGTTCGCCTGGCGGCGGGCGTACATCGTGTTCGTCGAGGTGCCGGGGCTCGACGACGAGGACCGCTGGCACCTGTGCCGCGAACTCGAGCAGACCCTGACCTTGCCGGGCGCGGCGCTGGTGCTCTGGGCGGGGCATTCGCCCACGCTGGAAGACATCGAGAGGCAGGCTTTCGGAACCGTCTGGGTGCGCGGCGCCTGAGGCGTTTCGGCCGCGAGGCCGGCCGGCTGAGACAATCGGGGCTATGCATCCCAAAGCCCTGTTGGAGGCCACCGCCGATCTGGTCGGCCTGGTCCTGAAATTCGATCACCCGGCCGACCAGGTCGTTTCGCGCTTTTTCCGCGACCACCGCGAGTTCGGCCCGCGCGAGCGCGCGACGCTCGCCGAAACCGTCTACACCGTGCTTCGCAAGAAGCTGCTGTTCGATCACCTGTCGCCCTCGGGCAGCGGTTCGAAGGAGCGCCGAATGGCGATCCTGGGCTTTCACGGCCCGCGCGACTTCCTGAAGAGCGCGCTCAACGACACCGAGAAGCGCTGGCTCGACAACTGCGACGCCGTCAAGCCCGACGACCTGCTCGAACGCCATCGCCACAACCTGCCCGAATGGCTGGTCACGCCGCTCAAGGCGCAGCTGGGCGACGGTTTCTGGCCGATGGTCGAGAGCCTGCAGCAGCCGGCGCCGCTCGACCTGCGCGTCAATGCATTCACCGACAAGCGGGCCGAAGTGAAGGCGGAGCTTGCGAAGGCTGCTATCAAATCTGAAGTGACGCCGTTCTCGCCCTGGGGGCTGCGCATCGACGGCAAGCCGGCGCTGACCAAGCTCGACGCGTTCGTGCGCGGCGCCATCGAGGTGCAGGACGAGGGCTCCCAGCTGCTCGCGCTGCTGCTGGACGCCAAGCGCGGCGAAATGGTGGTCGATTTCTGCGCCGGCGCTGGCGGCAAGACCTTGGCCATCGGCGCGACCATGCGCAACACCGGCCGGCTCTACGCCTTCGACACCTCGGCCCACCGCCTGGACGCGCTCAAGCCGCGGCTGGCGCGCAGCAAGCTGTCGAACGTGCACCCGGCCGCGATCGCCCACGAGCGCGACGACCGGATCAAGCGCCTGGCCGGCAAGATCGACCGCGTGCTGGTCGACGCGCCCTGTTCGGGGCTCGGCACGCTGCGCCGCAACCCGGACCTCAAATGGCGGCAATCGGCCAAGTCGGTGGCCGAACTGACGGCCAAGCAGACCGCCATCCTGCAAAGCGCGGCGCGGCTCGTGAAGTCGGGCGGCCGGCTGGTGTACGCCACCTGCAGCGTGCTGCCGGAGGAAAACGAGGCCATCGCCGAGGCGTTTGCCGCTGCGAACCCCGATTTCGTGCCCATGGATGCCGCGGAATTGCTCCAGGTGCTCAAGGTGGAGGGCGCCGAAACCCTCTGCGCGGGTGGGGAAGACGGCCGCCGCTACCTGCGGTTGTGGCCGCATCGCCACGCCACCGACGGCTTTTTTGCCGCCGTGTGGAACCGGAAATAGGCGCGGGGCTCCAAACTAGGGTAAATCTGCGGTGTGACAGAAGGACAAAAGGCCTCGTTTTGGCCCTGACATCCTAAAATCGCGGGTTACCTGAAGGCTGCACCTTCGTGTGGCCATGGAGTACCTGACTCAATGATGCTTCCTGACTCCGCCGTTCTGAACGCGGTCATCCAATGGCTCGGACACGGCCTGTGGGACATTGCCTGGTGGCAAGTCGTGCTGTACACGCTCGTCACCACGCACATCACCATCGCAGCGGTCACGATCTTTCTGCACCGCACGCAGACGCACAAGGCGATGGACCTCGGTCCGATCCCCTCGCACTTCTTCCGTTTCTGGCTCTGGCTCGGCACCGGCATGGTGACGAAGGAATGGGTCGCCATCCACCGCAAGCACCACGCGAAGTGCGAAACCGCCGACGACCCGCACAGCCCGCAGGTCAAGGGCATCGACGAAGTCTTCTGGCGCGGCGCCGAGCTGTACCGCAAGGAATCGAAGAACAAGGAAACGATGGAGCGCTACGGTCACGGCACGCCCGATGACTGGATCGAACGCAACCTGTACACGCGCTACAGCTGGCAAGGCGTGGGCCTGATGCTGGTGATCAACCTGGCGCTGTTCGGCGCGCTCGGCCTGACCGTGTGGGCGGTCCAGATGCTCTGGATCCCGATCACCGCCGCCGGCATCATCAACGGCATCGGCCACTACTGGGGCTACCGCAACTTCGAGGCGGCCGACGCCAGTCGCAACATCATGCCCTGGGGCCTGATCATCGGCGGTGAAGAGCTGCACAACAACCACCACACGTACCCCACCTCGGCCAAGTTCTCGGTCAAGAAGTACGAGTTCGACATCGGGTGGGTCTACATCCAGGTGTTCCAGAAGCTCGGCTGGGCCAAGGTCAAGAAGGTGCCGCCGAAGATGCAGATGGGCGACATCCAGCCCGTGGCCAACGAGAAGACGCTCGAGGCCGTCATCGCCAACCGCTACGAAGTGATGGCCGGCTACGCCCGCGAAATGCGCCGTGCGACCAGCGAGGAAATCGCCGTGCTCAAGGCCAAGGGCGCCGACCTGTCGGTGCTCAAGGCGGCCAAGCGCTGGCTGCATCGCGACGATGACAAGGTACCCGCCTCGGCGCGCACCCATCTGGTGCAGGCCCGTGCTGCCCACCCGGTGCTCGACAAGATGGTCACGATGCGCGAAGAGCTGCGCCAGCTCTGGCTGAACACCTCGCAATCGCGCGAGCAGCTGGCGGCCGATCTGGCGGCCTGGTGTCACCGTGCGGAAGCCAGTGGCATTGCCGGTCTGCGCGAGTTCTCGACCCGCCTGCGCGCTGCGCGCGCCTGACGAGGCAAAGAGCCGGCGCCTCCCGCGCTGTTGCCCTCGCTCAATAAAAAAGCCGACCTGCGGGTCGGCTTTTTTGTGCCTGCCTCTTTCTGCTTTCACAAGAACGACAGGCAATAAAAAACCCGCTGGGTGAGCAGCGGGTTTTCTGGGGGAGAACAGGCCGAATTACTTCAGCTTGATTTCCTTGTATTCGACGTGCTTGCGCGCCTTGGGGTCGAACTTCATGATCGACATCTTTTCAGGCATCGTCTTCTTGTTCTTGCTCGTCGTGTAGAAGTGGCCGGTACCCGCGGTGGATTCCAGCTTGATCTTTTCGCGTCCGCCTTTGCTCGTTGCCATGATTCAGCTCCTTAAGCTTGGCCGCGGGCACGCAGGTCTGCGAGCACGGCATCGATACCGTTCTTGTCGATCAGGCGCAGTGCAGCGCTCGAAACGCGCAGGCGAACCCAACGGTTTTCGGTCTCGACCCAGAAACGGCGGTATTGCAGGTTCGGCAGGAACCGGCGCTTGGTTTTGTTGTTGGCGTGGGAAACGTTGTTTCCGACCATCGGGCCTTTGCCCGTTACGTCGCATACGCGTGCCATGTGGACACTCTTTCTTGAACAGCTGGCACCGGCGCAATCAGGGCGATTGCAGGGTGTTTTACAGCTTGACCTCGCCAGAAACGGGTGGCGGTACCCCGGATTTGCCGCAACCCGACTCCCGGTGGGAGGTAGGCCCTGTTTCGGCAAAGCCTCGGATTATAGCCCTTTCGGGCTCAGCGAGGCCGGGGGCCGTCGCAGATACGGGAAATCCGGCCGCGCTGGCCGGTGCCCCGTGGGGATAGGCCTCAGTGCTCTTCGAGGAAGCGTTGCGCGTCCAGGGCGGCCATGCAGCCCGTGCCGGCGCTCGTGATGGCCTGGCGGTAGATGTTGTCCTGCACGTCGCCGGCGGCGAACACGCCGGGCACGCTGGTCATCGTCGCGAAGCCCTTCAGGCCTGAGCGGGTCAGGATGTAGTTGTCCTTCATTTCCAGCTGGCCCTGGAAGATGTCGGTGTTCGGGTGGTGGCCGATCGCGATGAAGCAGCCCTTGAGCGTGATCTCTTCGGTCGCGCCGGTCTGCGTGTTCTTGATGCGGATGCCCGTCACGCCCGTGCCGTCACCGAGCACCTCGTCGAGCTGGCTGTGCAGCTTCAGCACGATCTTGCCTTCGGCCACCTTTTCCATGACCTTGTCGATCAGGATCGGCTCGGCGCGGAACTTGTCGCGGCGATGCACGAGTGTGACTTTGTTTGCAATGTTGGAGAGGTACAGCGCCTCTTCGACGGCCGTGTTGCCGCCGCCGATCACGCAGACCTCTTGCTCGCGGTAGAAGAAGCCGTCGCAGGTCGCGCAGGCGGAGACGCCGCGGCCCATGAACTTCTCTTCGGAATCCAGGCCCAGGTACTTGGCCGATGCGCCCGTGGCGATGATCAGCGAGTCGCAGGTGTAGGTGCCGCTGTCGCCCGTGAGCGTGAACGGGCGCTTGCTCAGGTCGACCTTGTTGATGTGGTCGAACACGATCTGCGTCTTGAAGCGTTCGGCGTGTTCGAGAAAGCGCTGCATCAGCTCCGGCCCCTGCACGCCGTGCACGTCGGCCGGCCAGTTGTCGACCTCGGTCGTGGTCATGAGTTGACCGCCTTGCGCGATGCCCGTGATGAGCAAAGGCTGGAGGTTGGCGCGTGCGGCGTAGACGGCGGCGGTGTAGCCGGCCGGGCCGGAGCCCAGAATGAGAACCTTGGCGTGTTGGGGTGCGGACATGAGTAGAAAACCTAGGATGGACGCTGCGGCAGCGTGTACATTTTCAGGGTGGTAGCGATACGTGGGGAGTATCACCGCCCGGTTCAACACCGGGTGCACGGTGTTTTCAATGCGCGCGATTGTAGTAATCCATGGGCTCAGCATCAGGATCACATCGCGCGCTGTTTCAGGGATTGATTAATGTCGATGCTGTCCAACCTTGAATTGCTTCGGCGCGTTCCATTGTTCGCGTCGTTGACGGCCTCGCAGTCCGCAAGCATTGCGGATGCGATCATCAAGAAGCGCTTCAAACGCGCCGAGGTCGTCGTGGAGCAGGGCAAGAAATCCGATGCGCTGTACATCATCCTGACCGGCCGCGCCCGCGTCACGAGCGCCGACAGCCGTGGCCGCGAGGTGATCCTGGCCACGCTGCACCCCGGCGACTATCTCGGCGAGATGAGCCTGATCGACGACGAGCCGCATTCGGCCACCGTGCGCACCGAAATCCAGTGCGACGTGCTCATGCTGGGCCGCGACGCCTTCGCGCGCTGCCTGCCCGAGAACTCCTCGATGGCCTACAACATCATGCGCGGCCTGGTGCAGCGCCTGCGCCACGCTGACCGCAAGATCGAGTCGCTGGCGCTGATGGACGTGTACGGCCGCGTCGCCCGCGCACTGCTCGAGTTCGCCAGCCAGGACGGCATGGGGAACCTCAAGGTCCGCGACAAGATCTCCCGCCAGGACCTGGCCAAGATGGTCGGCGCGTCGCGCGAAATGGTGAGCCGCGTTATGAAGGACCTGGAAGAGCGCGGTTTCGTGCAGTCCCAGGAAGACGGCTCGGTGATCATCAAGGACCGGCTCCTGACGCTGACCTGAGCCCATAGGCCGGGCGCTTTCGGCGTCCACGGCCTTTTGTTGTAGTGTTCGGGGCGGCCGGCCTGCGTTTTTTCGGGCCGGGCGCCGTGCTTTTCATGACCTATTCGCTCCATACGCTTCAATCGTCCTCTTCTTCTTCCGCTGCCGAAGGGCAACCCGTGCGCCTGCGCGCCCTGCGCTTCGCCCACGAAATCACCTTGATCGCCGGGTTCGCAGCCCTTCTGTTCTGGCTGCTGGCGATGCTGAGCTTCACCCCGTCCGATGCCGCCTGGTCGACCTCGGGCACGGGCGGTGAGATCAAGAACTGGGGCGGCCGCATCGGCGCCTGGCTGGCCGATGGCAGCTACTTCCTTGCCGGCTATTCCGTCTGGTGGTGTCTTGCGGCGGGCCTGCGCGCCTGGCTCTCCTCGCTGGCCGGCTGGCTGCGCGGCGGCGAACCGACGCCGGCGGTCGAACAGCCCCCGCGCGGTCGCTTCAACCGCAGCCGCCTCGCTTTCTGGTTCGGTCTCGTCCTGCTGCTGTGCGCCAGCGCGGTGCTCGAATGGTCGCGCCTGTACCGGCTCGAATCGCACCTGCCGGGTTCGGGCGGTGGCGCCCTCGGCTACCTCGTGGGGCCGGCGAGCGTGCGCTGGCTGGGCTTCACGGGCTCGGCGCTGGTCGCCATCGCCGGCGGCGTGATCGGCTCGGCGCTGGTCTTCCGTTTTTCGTGGAGCCTGATCGCCGAGCGCATCGGTGCCCGTGCGTACTCGCTGTTCGAGTCGCGCCGTGAAAAGCGCGAAATGGCCGCCGACATTGCCATGGGCAAGCAGGCCGCGCGCGAACGCGCCGGCGACGAGGAAGAGCTGGCGCCCGCGCCGCGCGCCAAGAAAATGCGCCCCAGCAAGGAGGCCGCGTTCGGCGACGCCGGCCCTCTCGAGCCGAGCTTCGACGACGAAGAGGAAGAAGTCGCGCCCAAGCGCCGCCCCGCATCGCCGCCCGTGCAGATCGAGCCCGCGATGACCGAGGTGCCCCGCAGCGACCGCGTCGTCAAGGAACGCCAGAAGCCGCTCTTCAAGGAACTGCCCGACAGCAAGCTGCCGCAGGTCGACCTGCTCGACGCCGCGCTGGTGCGCCAGGAAACGGTGTCCTCCGACACGCTCGAGATGACCTCGCGCATGATCGAGAAGAAACTGAAAGACTTCGGCGTCGAGGTGCGCGTGGTGCTCGCCTCGCCCGGCCCCGTCATCACGCGCTACGAGATCGAGCCCGCCACCGGCGTCAAGGGCTCGCAGATCCTCGGCCTCGCCAAGGACCTGGCGCGTTCGCTCTCGCTGGTGTCGATCCGCGTGGTCGAGACCATTCCCGGCAAGAACTACATGGCGCTCGAGCTGCCGAACGCCAAGCGCCAGTCGATCAAGCTCAGTGAAATCCTGGGCTCGCAGGTCTACAACGAGGGCAAGTCGATGCTCACGATGGGCCTGGGCAAGGACATCATCGGCAACCCCGTGGTGGCCGACCTCGCGAAGATGCCGCACGTGCTGGTGGCTGGTACCACCGGCTCGGGCAAGTCGGTCGGTATCAACGCGATGATTCTTTCGCTGCTCTACAAGGCCGAGGCACGCGACGTCCGCCTGCTCATGATCGACCCGAAGATGCTCGAAATGTCGGTCTACGAAGGCATCCCGCACCTGCTGGCGCCCGTGGTCACCGACATGCGCCAGGCGGCGCACGGCCTGAACTGGTGCGTGGCCGAGATGGAGCGTCGCTACAAGCTCATGAGCAAGCTCGGCGTGCGCAACCTGGCCGGCTACAACACCAAGATCGACGAAGCCAAGGCGCGCGAGGAGTTCATCTACAACCCCTTCAGCCTCACGCCGGACGATCCGGAACCGCTGAAGCGCGAGCCACACATCGTGGTCATCATCGACGAGTTGGCCGACCTGATGATGGTGGTCGGCAAGAAGATCGAAGAGCTGATCGCCCGCCTTGCGCAAAAGGCCCGCGCCGCCGGCATCCATCTGATCCTGGCCACGCAGCGCCCCAGCGTCGACGTGATCACCGGCCTCATCAAGGCCAACATCCCCACGCGCATCGCGTTCTCGGTGGGCTCCAAGATCGACAGCCGCACCATCCTCGACCAGATGGGTGCCGAGGCGCTGCTGGGCATGGGCGACATGCTCTACATGGCCAGCGGCACGGGCCTGCCGATCCGCGTGCATGGTGCCTTCGTGAGCGACGAGGAAGTGCACCGCGTGGTGGCCTACCTCAAGAGCCAGGGCGAGCCCGACTACATCGAGGGCGTGCTCGAAGGCGGCACGGTCGATGGCGACGGTGACGGCGACCTGCTCGGCGGCGGCGACGGCGAAAAGGACCCGATGTACGACCAGGCGGTCGAGGTCGTGCTCAAGAACCGCAAGGCCAGCATCTCGCTGGTCCAGCGCCACCTGAAGATCGGCTACAACCGCGCCGCGCGCCTGGTCGAGGACATGGAAAAGGCCGGCCTCGTGAGCGCCATGAGCGGCAGCGGCCAGCGCGAGATCCTCGTGCCCGCGCGCCAGGCGGAGTGACCCGCCGGCGCACCATCGACGACGACCCCCATCACCACCGCGCCAGGACTGGTTACGTGCTGAGAGGCAATTTGCAAACGCGCACCGGCGCTGCTGCAAATCTTCATGAAAGCCTACAGAAGCCGGCACCTGCGGCGGGTAGTGTCGATGGGCATCGCAGCAACGTTTTTCCGAGGAACCTCCCATGAAGAAAACCCGCCTCTGGCTGTTGGCCGGCCTGATCTGCACGGTGGCCGGCAGTGCCTGGGCCGACGGGCTCGAAAGCCTCGAAGCCTTCGTGAAGACGGTCAAGTCCGGCCGCGCCGAGTTCACCCAGACCGTGACGGCCCCGCCGCGCGAGGGCCAGCCGGGCCGCGTGAAGACCTCGACCGGCACCTTCGAATTCCATCGCCCCGGCAAATTCAAGTTCGACTATCGCAAGCCCTTTGCCCAGAGCATCGTGGCCGACGGCAAGACGCTGTGGCTCTACGACGCCGACCTGAACCAGGTCACGCAGCGCACCCAGGCGCAGGCGCTGGGTTCGACGCCCGCGGCGCTGATTGCCTCGGCCGCCGACCTGCGCGCCCTGCAGGCCGATTTCGCGCTGGAAGCCGCGCCCGAGCGCGACGGCCTGCAGTGGGTCAAGGCCACGCCGAAGAACAAGGACGGCCAGCTGCAGAGCGTGATGGTCGGCTTCCAGGGTGACGCGCTCGCGGCCCTCGAGATCCTGGACAGCTTCGGCCAGCGCTCGGTGCTCAAGTTCAGCAAGGTCGAGGTGAACCCGGCCTTGCCCGCCAGCACTTTCGAGTTCAAGGCGCCCGCGGGTGCCGACGTGCTCAAGCAGTAATCACCCACAGCAGGACAGTCCCCGGTTTGGCCCCGCGCACCCACCAGCCCCTCGCCGAGCGCCTGCGTCCCAAGACGCTCGGCGAAGTGATCGGCCAGCAGCACCTGCTCGGTCCGGGCATGTCGCTGCGCATCGCCTTCGAGTCGGGTCAGCCGCACTCCTGCATCCTCTGGGGCCCGCCGGGCACCGGCAAGACGACCATCGCGCGGCTCATGGCCGACGCCTTCGACGCGCAGTTCCTGAGCATCAGCGCGGTGCTGGGCGGCGTGAAGGACATCCGCGAGGCGGTCGAGCAGGCCACCGCCGCGCGCGACGGGCTCACGCAGCAGCGCACCATCGTCTTCGTGGACGAGGTGCACCGCTTCAACAAGAGCCAGCAGGACGCGTTCCTGCCGCACGTCGAGTCGGGCCTGTTCACCTTCATCGGCGCGACCACCGAGAACCCGTCGTTCGAAGTCAATTCGGCCTTGCTGTCGCGGGCGGCGGTGTACGTGCTGCAGTCGCTCAACGAAGGCGACCTGAAGCAGATCGTTGCCAAGGCGCAAGCGATCCAGGCGGTTCCGGCCATCGACGAGGCGGCCATCGACCGTCTGGTCGCCTACGCGGACGGTGACGCGCGCCGTCTGCTCAACACGCTCGAGACCTTGGCCGTTGCGGCCGGCGCCGAGAAGCTCACGAACATCACCGATGAGTGGCTGCTGCGCGTGCTCGGCGAGCGCATGCGCCGCTACGACAAGGGCGGCGAGCAGTTCTACGACACCATCAGCGCGCTGCACAAATCGGTGCGCGGCAGCGACCCCGACGCCGCACTCTACTGGTTCGTGCGCATGCTCGACGGTGGCGCCGACCCGCGCTACATGGCGCGCCGCCTGGTGCGCATGGCCAGCGAAGACATAGGCCTGGCCGACCCGCGTGCGTTGCGCCTGGCGCTCGATGCGGCCGAGGTCTACGAGCGCCTGGGTACCCCCGAAGGCGAGCTGGCACTGGCGGAATGCGTGGTCTACCTGGCCATCGCGCCCAAGTCCAACGCGGTCTACAAGGCCTACAACGCGGTGCGCGCGCTGGTGAAGAAAGACAGCACGCGCCCGGTCCCGATGCACCTGCGCAATGCACCGACCAAGCTCATGAAAGAGCTCGACTACGGCAAGGGGTACCGCTACGCGCACGATGAGGAGGGCGGTTTCGCCGCCGGCGAGCGCTACCTGCCCGAGGGCCTGGAAGGTCAGGTGTTCTACGAACCGGTCGAGCGTGGACTCGAAATCCGCATCGCGGAAAAGCTGCGCGAACTGCGTCGCCTCAACACAAATTCAGATCGCTGATACAGGTTTGCGCATCTGCATGACTTCACGCGCATACAGCATGAAGTGAGCGGGTAAACCCCGGTCATCCCGCCCCAAAACAGCGCCGGGGCGTGTCTACAATCCCGCCCACCAAATCTGCCGGCGACACATGTTGGCTGGTTTTTTGCTTGTCAAGCCAGTGGCGCCAAACCGGTGCCTCGGTAGGTGAATGGCACCCGCAAGGTGCAACACATAGGGAATCGCGTTATGGAAATATTGCTGCAGCAGATCATCAACGGTCTGGTTCTCGGCAGCATGTATGCCTTGATAGCCTTGGGCTACACCATGGTGTACGGCATCATCAATCTGATCAATTTTGCGCACGGTGAAGTGCTGATGGTGGGGGCGCTCACAAGCTGGACCATCATCGGGCTCATGAAGGACGGAATGCCCAACACACCGGGCTGGCTGATCCTCTTCGTTGCGCTGATCATTGCCTGCGTCGTCGCGGCAAGCCTCAACTTCGTGATCGAGAAAGTGGCCTACCGGCCGCTGCGCAACAGCCCCAAGCTCGCACCGCTCATCACCGCCATCGGCGTGTCGATCCTGCTGCAGACGCTGGCCATGATCATCTGGAAGCCGACCAACAAGGCGTATCCCAACCTGCTGCCGACCGACCCCATCCACGTGGGCGGCGCCGTGATCTCTCCGACGCAGGTCATGATCCTCAGCGTCACGGCGTTCTCGCTCGTGATCCTGATGTGGCTGGTCAACTACACCAAGCTCGGCCGCGCGATGCGCGCCACCGCCGAGAACCCGCGCGTCGCGGCGCTCATGGGCATCCGGCCCGACATGGTCATCTCGGCCACCTTCATCATCGGCGCCGTGCTCGCGGCCATCGCCGGCGTGATGTACGCCTCCAACTACGGCATCGCGCAACACGCGATGGGCTTCCTGCCCGGCCTCAAGGCCTTCACGGCGGCCGTGTTCGGCGGCATCGGCAACCTGGCCGGCGCGGTGGTCGGCGGCATTCTGCTCGGCCTCATCGAGGCCATCGGCTCCGGCTACATCGGCACCCTCACGGGTGGCGTGCTGGGCAGCAACTACAGCGACATCTTCGCTTTCATCGTGCTGATCGTGATGCTCACGCTGCGGCCTTCGGGTCTGCTCGGCGAGCGCGTGGCGGACCGGGCCTGAGGAGCAGCACACCATGAAGAACAGCAAGAACCTCGCGCTCTACATCCTCGGCGTGGTCGCCGTGCTGGCGCTGCCCATCCTGTTGCAGACCCAGGGCAACGCCTGGGTGCGCATCGCCGACATCGCATTGCTCTACGTGATGCTCGCGCTCGGCCTGAACATCGTGGTCGGCTACGCCGGCCTGCTCGACCTGGGCTACGTGGCCTTCTTTGCGGTCGGCGCGTACCTCTACGCGCTGATGGGTTCGTCGCACCTCTCGGACACCTTTCCGTGGTTCAAGGCGATGTTCCCGAACGGGCTGCACACCTCGCTCTTGATCGTGGTTCCGCTCGCGCTGGTGGTGGCCGGGGTGCTCGGCGCGATGCTGGGGGCGCCCACGTTGAAGCTGCGCGGCGACTACCTCGCGATCGTCACGCTCGGCTTCGGTGAAATCATCCGGGTGTTCCTGAACAACCTGGACCAGCCGATCAACATCACCAACGGGCCGAAGGGCATCACGGCGATCGACTCCATCAAGTTCTGGGGTCTCGACCTCGGCAAGGCGTGGAAGTTCGACGGCTTCACGATCTCCTCGGTCACGCTGTACTACTACCTGTTCCTGGCGCTGGTGGTGGCCACCATCATCATCTCGCACCGCCTGCAGATCTCGCGCATCGGCCGCGCCTGGATGGCCATCCGCGAAGATGAAATCGCTGCCAAGGCGATGGGCATCAACACCCGCAACATGAAGTTGCTGGCCTTCGGCATGGGCGCCAGCTTCGGCGGCGTGTCGGGCGCGATGTTCGCGGCCTTCCAGGGCTTCGTGTCGCCCGAGTCCTTCAGCCTGATGGAGTCGGTGATGATCGTCGCCATGGTCGTGCTGGGCGGCCTCGGGCACCTGCCCGGCGTCATCCTCGGCGCCGTGCTGCTGGCCGCGCTGCCCGAAGTGCTGCGCTACGTGGCCGGCCCGCTGCAGGCGATGACCGACGGCCGCCTCGACGCGTCCATCCTGCGCCAGCTGTTCATCGCGCTGGCCATGATCGTCATCATGCTGATGCGCCCGCGCGGCCTGTGGCCCTCGCCGGAACACGGCAAGACGCTGACGAAGAAGAACGGCGCGCCCGTCGACCCGACCCATGCGGCCGTGGCGCCCGGAACGCTCCAGACCCATGCACCGGGCATCGACAGCCCCGCTGACGAAGTGCCGGGTGCGGCATCGCGTCCCATGTCCATCAATCCGTGAGCCAAGGACACACAGACATGACGACAGACACCATCCTCGACGTTCGCGGCATCTCCAAGCGCTTCGGCGGACTGCAGGCCCTCTCGGACGTGGGCATCACCATCAAGCGCGGCCAGGTCTACGGCCTGATCGGGCCGAACGGCGCCGGCAAGACGACCTTCTTCAACGTGATCACCGGGCTGTACACGCCCGACAGCGGCACCTTCGAGCTGGCCGGCAAGCCCTACCAGCCGACGGCCGTGCACGAAGTGGCCAAGGCCGGCATCGCGCGCACCTTCCAGAACATCCGCCTCTTCGCCGAAATGACGGCGCTGGAGAACGTGATGGTCGGGCGCCACATCCGCACGCACTCGGGCGTGTTCGGCGCCATGCTGCGCACCAAGGGCTTCAAGGCCGAAGAGGCCGCCATCGCCAAGCGCGCACAGGAGCTGCTCGACTACGTGGGCATCGGCAAGTTCGCCGACTACAAGGCGCGCACGCTGAGCTACGGCGACCAGCGCCGCCTCGAGATCGCCCGTGCACTGGCCACCGACCCCCAGCTCATCGCGCTGGACGAACCGGCCGCCGGCATGAACTCGACCGAGAAGGTCCTGCTGCGCGAGCTCATCGACCGCATCCGCAAGGACAACCGCACGATCCTGATCATCGAACACGACGTCAAGCTCATCATGGGCCTGTGCGACCGCGTCACCGTGCTCGACTACGGCAAGCAGATTGCCGAGGGCAACCCGGTCGAGGTACAGAAGAACGAAAAGGTGATCGAGGCCTACCTCGGCACCGGAGGACATTGAGATGAGCACCGCAGAAGCAACGATGGCAACCGCGACGGCACCGGCCGCCGCCAAGGCCGCAGGCAAGAACCTGCTCAAGGTCCGCGGCCTGAAGGTGGGCTACGGCGGCATCCAGGCCGTGAAGGGCGTGGACTTCGACGTGTTCGAGGGCGAGCTGGTCTCGCTCATCGGCTCCAACGGCGCCGGCAAGACCACCACCATGAAGGCCATTACCGGCACGCTGCCGGCTGGCGCGGGCGACATCGAGTTCCTGGGCCGCAGCATCAAGGGCCGCGGCGCCTGGGATCTGGTGGGCGAGGGCCTCGTGATGGTGCCCGAGGGCCGCGGCGTGTTCACGCGCATGACGATCACCGAGAACCTGCAGATCGGCGCCTACATCCGCAACGACAAGGCCGAGATCGCCAGCGACATGGAGCGCGTGTTCGTGACCTTCCCGCGCCTGCGCGAGCGCAAGGACCAGCTGGCCGGCACGATGTCGGGCGGCGAACAGCAGATGCTGGCCATGGGCCGCGCGCTCATGGCGCGCCCGAAGGTGCTGCTGCTCGACGAACCCACCATGGGCCTGTCGCCGATCATGTGCGACAAGATCTTCGAGGTGGTGCAGACCGTGGCTTCGCAGGGCGTCACGATCCTGCTCGTGGAGCAGAACGCCAACCGCGCGCTGCAGCTGGCCGACCGTGGCTACGTCATGGAGTCGGGCCTCATCACGATGAACGGCGACGCCAAGGAACTGCTGCGCGACCCGCGCGTGCGCGCCGCCTACCTCGGCGAGTAAGCACCCGCCAGTGCCGACCGGCCAGCACCGCCGAGCGCGGTGGCTGGCCGTTTTTACGTCTATCCCATCATCGCGGCGGCGGCCTTGATCGCCTCGCGGATGCGCCCGTAGGTGCCGCAGCGGCACACGTTCTCGATGGCGTCGATGTCGGCATCCGTCGGGGTGCGGGTGCGGCGCAGCAGGTCGACCGCGGCCATGATCTGGCCCGGCTGGCAGAAGCCGCACTGCGGCACGTCCAGGTTCATCCAGGCCTGCTGCACCGGGTGCAGCGTGTTGCCGTTGGCCAGGCCCTCGATGGTCGTCACCTGGCGGCCGCGCACGTCGGACACGCGCACCGAGCAGGTCGTCACGGCCTTGCCGTCGACGTGGCAGGTGCAGGCCTTGCACACGTTGATGCCGCAGCCGTACTTCGGGCCGGTGATGCCGAGCTTGTCACGCAGCACCCACAGCAGCGCCAGGTCGTCGGGCGCCTCGACGTCGACGTTCTGGCCGTTCACCTTGAAAGATTGCACAGGCATGGTGGGTCTCCTCAGGCGGGGATCGGAACGTTGACGGGCGTGGGCAGCTTGCCCGGCGGGATCGGCGTGAAGTCGACAGGAAAGTTCAGCGGGAAGCTGCGCGGCTTGATGCCGGTGGCGCGCCCGTAGGCGTTGGCGATCGCACCCGAGCTTGCTGACAGGCCGACCTCGCCCAGCCCGCCGATGGCCTCGCCGTTGGCCGGCAGGATGATGATCTTCACGTCCTTCGGGTAGTGCTTCATGCGCGAGAAGTGGTACTGCGAGTAGCTGCCTTCCAGCGGCAGGCCATTCTGGATGTGCAGCCCCGCCGACAACACCAGCGCGATCGATTCGCACAGGCCGCCCTGCAGCTGCGCCTCGATGCCCGAGGGGTTGATCGGCGTGCCCACGTCGATGGCGATGGTCGCGCGCACCACGCGGGCCTGCGCCGGCACGCGCGCGTCGATCTCGACGATGCAGGCCGTGAAGGACTTCGACTCCTGGTGCACGGCCACGCCCTGCGCAAAGCCTGCCGGCATCGCCTTGCCCCACTGCGCGGCCTCCGCCACCGCCTTCAGCACCGCGCGGGCGCGCGGCAGGCGCAGGTACTCGAGCCGGAAGGCGACCGGGTCCTTGCGCGCGGCGCGGGCCATCTCGTCGACCAGGATCTCTTCCACCAGCCGCGCGGGCTGGATGTGCACCGAGCGGTAGGAGCAGGTGTTCATGTCCATCGGCACCGGCGTCAGCAGCTTGGTCGTGACGCCGAAGTTGTAGGGCGAGGTGACCATGGTCTTGAACATCACCTGCTCGATCGCGAAGTTGCCCACCGTCTGCGGGAAGGCGTTGGGCAGCGCGATGGCGGCGGCCTCGAGCATGTTGCCGAAGCCGTGGCGCGTGTCCAGCCGCACGCTGGCGATGCGCTGCTCGAAGGCGATGACCTGGCCCAGCAGCATCGTGGCGCGCGCCTTCTGGTAGATCGGCGGGCGGATGCGCGTGTGGCGCATGTCGTCGGTGCGGTGGTACATCAGGCGGCAGGGGCGCCCCAGCGCCTTCGACACCTGGATCGCCTGCAGCACCGGGTCCCAGAACAGGCGCCGCCCGAAGGAGCCGCCCGAGGGCACCGCATGCACGACGACCTTGTTCAGCGGCAGGCCCAGCTCGGCGGCCACCGCCTGCTGGGTGACGATGGGGCTCTGCAGCCCGGCCCAGATTTCGGCGCGGTCGGGCCGCACATCGGCAATCGCGCATTCGACTTCCATCGGGCAGTGCGCGGCCGGCGCGAACTCGAACTCGGCCTCGACCGTCAGCGCGCCCAGCGGCGGCAGCGCAAAGGGCAGCAGCGACGACTTCAGCTTGCGCATGATGGTGGCGTTCGACTCGCCGTCGAGCGGGCCGGCGGCCCAGGTCACGTCGAGCGCGTTCACGGCGGCCCAGGCCTGGCCGAAGGTCTCGGCCATCACCGCCACGCCGGGCGGCGTCGGCGTGATGCCGTTGGTGGCGGGAATCGGCACCACGCCGATCACGCCCGGCATGCCCATCACTGTGTTCAGGTTGTTGATGCCGACGAACTTGCCGTTGATGGTCGGCGGGCGCCGCACCATCGTCGGCTTGGCATTGGGCACCGCCTGGTCGAGCGTGAACTTCTTGCGGCCGGTGACGATGTCCAGCGCGTCGAGCCGCGTCACGCGCTGGCCGACCACCGAAGGCGTCGAGCCTGAGATCAGGCCGCCGAGGCCGCCCAGCATCGGCATGCCGGCATGCATCGAGCGCACGCTCGACGAGCCGCCCGTGAGCTGGTTCCAGATCAGCTCGGGGCTCGCGTCGGCTGACGTGACTTCGATGGCGCTCAGCGGCAGGCGCAGCTTGTCGGCCAGCATCATCGCGCTGGCCGTGGCGATGCCCTGGCCCACTTCGAGGCGCGGCAGCGCCAGGCGCACGCGGCCGCCGCCGGTGTTCGTCACCTTCACCAGCGGCATGGTCGGCAGCGAGGTCAGCGTGACCGCGTCGCCGATGTCGATCAGGTCGGTGGTGTCGGGCGGGGTCATGGGCAACAGCGCGGCGACTGCGGAGGCGGGCGCCGTGAGGGCACCGAGCCCCGCGATGCCGGCCGCCGCCGACGCCAGCGGCGCGGCCGTGGCGTAGCCCAGCACGTCGCGCCGGCGCAGGCCGTGCGCATCCCCGTCGTCCGGCCCGCGCGCGGGGCGCGGGTCCTTGTTCGAACGCTTCATCGTTGTCTCCTTGTTGTTTGGCGAACGCGGATGACTGTGGCACCATCGCCGCGCCGAAGATGTCGTTGCAACGACATTTCTTACGGACCCCGCCGACCGGCGCCTGCGACGGATCGGCCGATGCGATGTCACGAGGGACGACAGCAGGAGGCGCGATGTCGAACGCGTTGGAGAACATGCTTCGCGAGAGCTTGTGGGCGCGCGCGCTCACGGACGACGAACTCGACCGCGTCGTCCAGGAGTCGCACGAGCGCGTGGTGCCGGCCGGCGGCTTCGTCGTGCGGCGCGGCGAACCCGCCGATCACTGGATCGGCGTGATCGACGGCCTCATGAAGATGTCGGTGTCGCTGCCCGACGGGCGCGTGTCCACGTTCACCGGCGTGACCGCCGGCGGCTGGGGCGGCGAAGGCTCGCTGCTCACCCCCGGATGCTGGCGCTACGACGGCGTGGCGCTGCGGCCCACGCGCGTGGCCTGCGTGCCGCGACACAGTTTCGAGCGGTTGATGTCCACCAGCATCGACTTCAATCGGTTTCTGTTGTTACACATCAATGCGCGACTGAGCCTGTTCATCGGCCTCATGGAATTCGATCGCCTGCTCGGGCCCGACGCGCGCGTGGCGCGTTGCCTGGCCAGCCTGTTCGACCCCATCCTCTATCCGCGCGCCACCCGCTTCGTGCGGCTGAGCCAGGACGAGATCGGCCTCTTGTCGGCGGTGTCGCGCCAGCGTGCCAACCGCGCGCTGCATGCGCTGCAGCGCGACGGCCTGTTGCGCATCGAACATGGCGGCGTGGAAGTGCTCGACCTCGCGGGCCTGCGCACCTACCAGAGCGGGGCGGCCGAAGCGGCGGCGGCCGTGGCTGCGGCCACCGACACGCAGGCCGCGGCGCCCCTGGACGACCTCGTCAGTCCACCTTCGCCCCGGTGGCCTTGACCACCTTCTCGTACTTGGCGAGTTCGCTCTTCATGAAGCTGCCGAACTGCTCGGACGAGTTGCCGACGGGCTCGGCCAGCATCGAGGCGAAGCGGGTCTTCGTTTCCGGTGCGTTCAGCGCGGCGACGAAGGCCTGATTCAGTTTCGCGACCACCTCGGGCGGCGTGCCGGCCGGTGCGACCAGGCCCCACCAGGTGTCGATCGAGAAGCCCTTGAGCGTGTCGGCCACGGGCGGCACGTCGGGCAGGGCGCTGCTGCGCTTGAGCGTCGTGACCGCGATCGCCTTCAGCTTGCCCGAGCGGATGTTCGGCGCGGCCGTGGCGAGGTTGTCGAAGTTGAAGTCGACCTGGCCCGACAGCAGCGCCAGCTGCGCCGGGTTGCCGCCGTTGTACGGAATGTGCACCGCGAAGATGCCCGCTTCCTTCTTGAACAGTTCGCCCGCCAGGTGGCCGGCACTGCCGTTGCCGCCGCTGGCGTAGTTGAGCTTGGCCGGGTTGGCCTTGGCGTAGCGGATCAGGTCGGCCAGCGTGCGGATGTTCAGGCGGTTGGCCGTCTCGGCGTTCATCACCAGCACGTTGGGCACGCGCACCATCTGGGTGATCGGCGCGAAGTCGGTCGCGGCGTTGAACGGCATCTTGCTGTACAGCCACGGGTTCACCGCGTTCGTGGCCGTGGCCGCGATGCCGATCGTGAGGCCGTCCGCCGGCGCCTTGGCGACGAAGTCGGCGCCGATGTTGCCGCCCGCGCCGGGCTTGTTGTCGATGATGACCGGGCCGCCCAGCGTGTCCTTCACCTGCTCGGCCAGGATGCGCGCCGTGTTGTCGATCGGGCCGCCGGCCGCGTAGGGCACGACGAGGCGGATCGGGCGGTGCTGCTGGGCTGCGGCATGGCCGGCGGTGAGCACGGCGGCGCCGGCGATCAGGGTCAGGAGGAAGTGTCTCGTCTTCATGTTGTTCTACGAAAAGGGAAGGGGAGCGCGAAGGCTCAGGGCAGGGCCTTGTCGGCTTCGGTGGTGAAGGCGTCGGCGAAGAATTCTTCTTCGGGCAGGCCGGCCAATGCCACGTAGTCGCGCTTGGCCGAATCGACCACGATCGGCGCGCCGCAGGCATACACCTGGTGGCCCGACAGGTCGGTGAAGTCTTCCAGCACCGCCTGGTGGACGAAGCCCGTGCGGCCGGTCCAGTTGTCTTCCGGCGTGGCGTTCGACACCACGGGCACGTAGCGCAGGTTCGGCATCGCGGCCAGCTGCTCGCGCAGCCAGGCGTCCATGTAGAGGTCTTCGGGGCGGCGTCCGCCCCAGTAGATCGCGGCGGGCCGCTCGATGCCCTTGAACTTCATGTGCTCCAGCAGCGCCTTGATCGGCGCGAAGCCCGTGCCCGAGGCCAGCAGGATCATCGGCTTGTCGGAGTCCTCGCGCAGGAAGAAGCTGCCGAACGGGCCTTCGATGCGCAGGATCTCTTTTTCCTTCATCGCGCCGAAGACGTGGTCGGTGAACTTGCCGCCCGGCAGGTGGCGCAGGTGCAGCTCCAGGCCCGTGCCCGGCACGGCCACCGTGTGCGGCGCATTGGCCATCGAGTAGCTGCGGCGCGCGCCGTCGCGCAGGATGAACTCCACGTACTGGCCCGCATAGAACTGCAGCGGCTCGCCGGCCGGCAGCTGCAGGCGCAGCATCATCACGTCGTGCGACTGGCGCGTGAGCGCCATCACGCGCACCGGCATCTTGCGGATCGGCAGCGCGCCGGCCTCGGTGACCTGGCGCGACTCGAGCACCACGTCGCTCGTCGGGTGGGCGCAGCAGGTCAGCACGTAGCCGGCCAGTTGCTCCTCGGCGCTCAGCGCCTTGCTCTGGTGCGGGCCGAGCGTGACCTCGCCCGACAGCTTCTTGCACTTGCAGGAGCCGCAGGCGCCGTCCTTGCAGCCGTAGGGGAGGCCGATGCCCTGGCGGATGCCTGCCGCGAGGATGGTTTCGTCGCCCTGGACCACGAAGTGGCGCCCGCTGGGCTCGACGGTGATGGAAAAGCCCGCTTCGTGCGGCGCTGTAGCAGTCATCGGTATTCTTCGGGGGTGAACTTTCCCGGCTGCGTGCGGCCGGGACAACTGAATTGAGACAGGAAACCCGGATTTTGCCTTCAATCAATAGTCCCTCCGGCGCACTGCCGGCCCGGTTCCGGCGCGAGCGCCTGCTGATCGTCGGCTGCGGCGACGTCGGCCAGCGCGTGGCGCTCAACCTGCGCGGGCGCATGCAGCTGGTGGCGCTCACGTCCTCGGCCGACCGCGTCGCGGCGCTGCGCGCGGCCGGCATCCGGCCGCTGGTGGGCAACCTGGACGACCGCGCCACCCTGCGCCGGCTGGCAGGCATCGCCACCCGCGTGGTGCACCTGGCGCCGCCCGCGCGCGAGGGCGGCGCGGCCTGGTGGCGCGACCAGCGCACGGCGTCGCTGGCGCAGGCGCTGCAGCTGCGCTCGCTGCCCTCGGCGCTGGTCTACGGCTCCACCAGCGGCGTGTACGGCGACTGCGGCGGCGCGCGCGTGAGCGAAACGCGCGGCGTGCGGCCCGACACCCCGCGCTCCCACCGGCGCGTCGATGCCGAGCGCGCCGTGCGCTGGTTCGGCCGCAGCACCGGCGTGCGCACCAGCATCCTGCGCATCCCGGGCATCTACGCGCCCGACCGCGAGAACGGCACCCCGCGCGGCCGCCTGGAGCGCGGCACGCCCGTGCTGCGCCGCGAGGACGACGTCTACACCAGCCACATCCACGCCGACGACCTCGCGCGCGCCTGCGTGGCGGCGCTGTTCCGCGGCAAGCCCCAGCGCGTGGTGCACGCGTCGGACGACACCGAGCTGCGCATGGGCGACTACTTCGACCTGGCCGCCGACCTCTACGGCATGCCCCGCCCGCCGCGCGTGGCGCGCGGCGAGGCCGAGCGGCAGTTGCCGCTGCAACTGCTGAGCTTCATGGGCGAATCGCGCCGGCTCGACAACACGCGGCTCAAGCGCGAGCTGCGCGTGCGGCTGGCGCATCCCACGGTGCACACCGGCCTGCAGCCTGCGCAAGCCTGAAGGGACGCACCCGTGAGCAAACAGAGCGTTCGCATTCCCGACGACCATCCGACCTTCGGCTCGACCGCCGTCTTCGACGCCTTCAAGTACGCGCCCGGCGTCAAGGCCGGCGGCCTGCTGTTCGTGGCAGGGCAGGTCGGCCTGCGTGCCGACGGCAGCGTGCCCGAGAGCGCCGCGGAACAGGCCGACTGGGCCTTCCGGCGGCTGGGCGTGGTGCTCGAGAGCGCGGGGCTCGGTTTCGCCGACCTGGTGGAGATCGTGAGCTACCACGTCGACGTCGAACACGAGCTGGCGGGCTTTCGCGAGGTGAAGGACCGCTACATCACCGAGGATTTCCCGGCATGGACCATCCTTGGCGTGGCGGCGCTGGCGCGGCCGGCGCTGCGGGTGGAGATTCGTGCGGTGGCGGCGTTGAAGACCGCGCAAGCGGGCTGACACCGAAGCGGATGCCCTGGGGCCGGGCGTACCATGGCGAACCGATCGAAGCGAAGCGAAGCGGACGAAACGAATGCCCCAAACGATTGAAGCGTTGCTTGCCGATCAAGGCGCACAGGCGGTCCTCGCCTACCTGAACGCGCGCGTGCCGCATCGGTACACCGGGATCTACAAGATCCGCGCCGACCTGGTCACGAGCCTCTACCTGCACGACAAGCAAGGCGAATTGATCCCCGAGAACATTGCCGTCGTGCCCTTCGAGGCGAGCATCTGTCCCTTTGTCCTGCGCGACGGGTGGTTCCGCACCGACGACTCGAGCGTGGACGAGCGCTTCGCCACGCATCCCGGGCGGGACTACACCATCAGCTACCACGGCGTTCCGCTCTTGAACCCCTCGGGCGCGGTCGCTGGCACCTTGTGCCACTTCAACTTCACGGCCGTGCCGCTGCCGGACGACGAGTTCGAACTGCTGCACCAGGCCGCCTTGTCGCTGCAGGTGAAGCTCGCCGACGTGCTTGGCTAGGGCGGGGCGCTGCCCGGCCCGAAAGGCCCCGAGGCAAAGAAAAACCCGCTGCGCCAGTGAAGCGAGCGGGTTTCTTGATGTGGGGGTGAGACGGTGTCGTCTCGTGGTGCCCGGGGCCGGAATCGAACCGGCACACCTTTCGGTGGGGGATTTTGAGTCCCCTGCGTCTACCAATTTCACCACCCGGGCACATCCGGAAGGAAGCCCAAAATTATGGCACAGTGGCTGGCATGAATTATCCGACGATCGAAGACGCCATCGGCAAGACCCCCCTGGTTGCCCTGCAACGCATCCACGCCGCGGAAAACGCCAAGCGCGGCAACGTGATCCTGGGCAAGCTCGAAGGCAACAACCCGGCGGGTTCGGTCAAGGACCGACCGGCGCTGTCGATGATCAAGCGGGCCGAGGAGCGCGGTGAAATCAAGCCCGGCGACACGCTGATCGAGGCCACCTCGGGCAACACCGGCATCGCGCTGGCGATGGCCGCGGCCATCAAGGGCTACCGCATGGTGCTGATCATGCCGGAGGACCTCTCGGTGGAACGCGCCCAGACCATGAAGGCCTTCGGTGCCGAGCTGGTGCTCACGCCCAAGAGCGGCGGCATGGAATACGCGCGCGACCTGGCCGAGCAGATGGTCGCCCAGGGCAAGGGCCGCGTGCTCGACCAGTTCGCCAACCCCGACAACCCGCGCATCCACTACGAGACCACCGGCCCCGAGATCTGGACCGACACGCAGGGCAAGATCACGCACTTCGTGAGCGCCATGGGCACCACGGGCACCATCACCGGCGTCTCGCGCTACCTGAAGGAAAAGAACCCGGCGGTGCGCATCGTCGGTGCGCAGCCGGCCGAAGGCTCGCGCATTCCCGGCATCCGCAAGTGGCCGGTCGAGTACCTGCCCAAGATCTACGACCCGAGCCGCGTCGACGAAGAAATCAGCGTGAGCCAGGACGATGCCGAAGAGATGTGCCGGCGCCTGGCGCGCGAAGAGGGCATCTTCGGCGGCATCTCGGCGGCCGGCGCGCTGTGGGCGGCCATCGAGGTGTCGAAGAAGGTCGAGAACGCCACCATCGTCTTCGTGGTCTGCGACCGCGGCGACCGCTATCTGTCGACGGGCGTCTTCCCCGCCTGATCCCTTCACACTGCGGCGGCGCCCACCGGGCGCCGCACGCCCGAGAAAAAGAACAGAGACTTTCCATGCCCCACCCCAAGTTCTGCCAGGCCTGCGCCACCCCGCTCGAATGGATCGCGTTGATGGAAGACGGCGGTCCCAAGGAGCGCCTGCGCTGCCCCAACTGCGGCCACACGCACTGGAACAACCCCACGCCCGTGCTGGCGGCCATCGTCGAGTACCGCGGCCAGGTGCTGCTGGCGCGCAATGCGGCCTGGCCGGGGAAGATGTTTGCGCTCATCACCGGCTTCATGGAGGCCGGCGAGACGCCCGAGGAGGGCATCGCGCGCGAGGTCAAGGAAGAGACCAACCTGGACGTCAGCGCCGCCAAGCTCGTCGGGGCCTACGACTTCCAGCGCATGAACCAGATCATCATCGCGTACCACGTGGTGGCCGACGGCGAGGTGAAGCTCTCGCCCGAGCTGGTGGACTACCGCCTCTACGACCTGCCCGACCTGCGGTGCTGGCCCGCCGGCACCGGCTATGCGCTGGCCGACTGGCTGCGCACGCGCGGCCACGAGCCGGTGTTCTTCACTGCCGCGGAAAACGAAGAGCGTCGCCGCGGCCTGAACCTGCCGCCGGAGCCTGGCAATGCAAGTTGACCGCGAAATCGACACGCGCGGCCTCAACTGCCCGCTGCCGATCCTGAAGGCGAAGAAATCGCTCAACGACATGGCGAGCGGCCAGCTGCTGAAGGTGGTGTCGACCGACCCGGGTTCGGTGCGCGACTTCCAGGCCTTTGCGCGCCAGACCGGCAACGAGCTGGTGGCGCAGGAGACCGTGGGCAGCGACTTCATCCACGTGCTGAAGCGACGCTAGCGTCGGCAACCGACCAAAGAAAAGGGGCCTCGCGGCCCCTTCTTGTTTTCAGTGTGTTACTCAGTGCTTTGCAGCGCCCTCAGAGCTTCAGGCTCTTGAGGTACTCGCGGAACTGCGCGCCCACCTCGGGGTGCGCCAGCGCCAGCTCCACCGACGCCTGCAGGAAGCCTTCCTTGCTGCCGCAGTCGTAGCGGATGCCCTTGTACGAGTAGGCGTAGACCGATTCCTTCTTCATCAGCGCCGCGATGCCGTCGGTCAGCTGGATCTCGCCGCCCGCGCCCTTGGGCTGGTTGCGGATCTCGTCGAACACGCCGGGCGTGAGGATGTAGCGGCCGGCCACACCCAGGCGCGAGGGTGCATCTTCGGGCTTGGGCTTCTCGACCATGCGGTTGACCTTCACGAGGCCGTCTTCCACGTTCTCGCCGGCCACGATGCCGTAGCGCTTGACGTGCTCCAGCGGCACTTCCTGCACGGCCAGCACCGAGGCGCCCAGGCGCGCGAAGACTTCGGTCATCTGCGCCAGCACCGGCTGGCCGTCGACAGGGCCGACCATCAGGTCGTCCGCCAGCAGCACGGCGAAGGGCTCGTTGCCCACCAGGTGCTCGGCGCACAGCACGGCGTGGCCCAGGCCCAGCATGCGCGGCTGGCGCACGTAGGAGCAGGTCATGTCGTCGGGCGACACCGAACGGGCGATTTCAAGGAGTGCGTCCTTGCCGCTGGCTTCGAGCTGGCTTTCGAGCTCGTAGGCCGTGTCGTAGTGGTCTTCGATCGCGCGCTTGTTGCGCCCGGTCACAAAAATCATGTCGCGGATGCCCGCGGCATAGGCTTCTTCGACGGCGTACTGGATCAGCGGCTTGTCGACGACCGGCAGCATTTCCTTCGGCTGGGCCTTGGTGGCGGGCAGAAAGCGGGTGCCGAAGCCTGCAACAGGGAATACGGCCTTGCGGATGCGCGTCGGGGAAGAAGTGGACATGGGCAGTTCAGTGTCGTTGGATGCAGGAAAAAGGAGAGGGATGAGAGTGGTGACAGCGCGAGGCCGATGACCAAATCCTAGTCCCCCACCCGGGCCGCGTCTGTCAGCCGAGGCGCACAAGCTGGTCGCGCAGGCGCTCCAGCGTGGCGGTGAAATCGACCAGGCGCGTGCGCTCCTGTTCGATCACGGCGGGCGGCGCCTTGGCCACGAAGGCCTCGTTGCCGAGCTTGCCGTGCACCTTGGCGATCTCGCCCTCGATGCGTGCAATTTCCTTGCCGATGCGCAGCTTCTCGGCCGCCTTGTCGATCTCCATGTGCAGGCACAGGCGCGTCGCGCCCACGACGGCCACGGGCGCTGCTTCGGCGGCGGCCTGCCACGAGGCCTCGTCGTCGAACACCTTCACTTCCTTGAGCTTGGCCAGCGCCTGCAGCACCGGGGCCGCGTCGCGCAGGAAGGCCGCGCCCTCGGCGTCGTCGGCTACCGCGTACAGCGGCAGGCGCGTGGCGGGCGACACGTTCATTTCGCCGCGCAGCGTGCGGCAGGCGTCGACCAGCGCCTTCAGGCGCGCCACGTGCGCCTCGGCGGCCTCGTCGATCTTCTCGGGCTGGCTCTGCGGGTAGGCCGCGATCATGATCGACGCGCCTTCGCGGCCCGCGACCTTCGACACCTTCTGCCACAGCTCTTCGGTGATGAACGGGATGATCGGGTGCGCCAGGCGCAGCAGCGCCTCGAGCACGCGGATCAGCGTGCGGCGCGTGGCGCGCTTTTGCGCGTCGTCGCCGGTCTGGATCTGCACCTTGGCAATCTCCAGGTACCAGTCGCAGAACTCGTCCCACGCGAACTGGTAGATCGTGTTGGCCACGTTGTCCAGGCGGTATTCCTCGAAGCCCTTGGCCACTTCGGCCTCGACGCGCTGCAGCTGCGAGACGATCCAGAAGTCGGCGCGGCTGAACTTCAGGTAGCCGTGCGCCTTGCCGCCGACCTGGCAGTCTTCCTTCGTGTGCTCCAGCAGGCCGCAGTCCTGGCCTTCGCAGTTCATCAGCACGAAGCGCGTGGCGTTCCACAGCTTGTTGCAGAAGTTGCGATAACCCTCGCAGCGCTTCGAGTCGAAGTTGATGCTGCGGCCCAGCGAAGCCAGCGAGGCGAAGGTGAAGCGCAGCGCATCGGCGCCGAAGGCCGGAATGCCCTCCGGGAATTCCTTCTGCGTGTTCTTGCGCACCGCCGGTGCGGTCTCGGGCTTGCGCAGGCCCTGCGTGCGCTTGTCGAGCAGCGCGGGCAACTCGATGCCGTCGATCAGGTCGACCGGGTCGAGCACGTTGCCTTCGGACTTGCTCATCTTCTTGCCCTGCGCGTCGCGCACCAGGCCGTGGATGTACACGTCCTTGAACGGCACAGTGCCCATGAAGTGCTTGGTCATCATGATCATCCGGGCGACCCAGAAGAAGATGATGTCGTAGCCCGTCACCAGCACGGTCGAGGGCAGGTACAGCGCCAGGTCCTGCGTCTTCTCGGGCCAGCCCAGCGACGAGAAGGGCACCAGCGCCGACGAGTACCAGGTGTCGAGCACGTCTTCGTCGCGCGTGAGCGTCTTGCCCGGCGCCTTGGCCTGCGCCTCGGCTTCGGTCTCTGCCACGTACACCTTGCCGTCTTCGTCGTACCAGGCCGGAATCTGGTGGCCCCACCAGAGCTGGCGCGAAATCGTCCAGTCCTGGATGTTCTCCATCCAGTGGTTGTAGGTGTTGACCCAGTTCTCGGGCACGAAGCGCACTTCGCCCGACTTCACGACGTCGATGGCCTTCTGCGCGATCGACTGGCCGTCGGCGCCGGGGCGCGTCATGGCCACGTACCACTGGTCGGTGAGCATGGGCTCGACCACGGCGCCCGAGCGCGCGCAGCGCGGCACCATCAGGCGGTGCTTCTTCACCTCGACCAGCAGGCCCAGCGCCTCGAGGTCGGCCACGATGGCCTTGCGCGCCACGAAGCGGTCCATGCCGCGGTATTTTTCAGGCGCGTTGTCGTTGATGGTCGCGTCCAGCGTCAGGATGCCGATCACCTCGAGCTTGTGGCGCTGGCCCACGGCGTAGTCGTTGTAGTCGTGCGCGGGCGTGACCTTGACCACGCCGGTGCCGAATTCCTTGTCGACGTAGTCGTCGGCAATGATGGGGATCAGCCGGTCCACCAGCGGCAGCTTCACGCGCTGGCCGATCAGGTGCTTGTAGCGTTCGTCTTCGGGGTGGACCATCACGGCCGTGTCGCCGAGCATGGTCTCGGGGCGCGTGGTGGCCACCGTGAGCGTGCCGCTGCCGTCTTCCAGCGGGTAGGCGATGTGCCAGAGCGAGCCGTCTTCTTCTTCGCTCTCGACTTCGAGGTCGCTCACCGAGGTCTTGAGCACCGGGTCCCAGTTGCCCAGGCGCTTGCCGCGGTAGATCAGGCCTTCTTCATACAGCTTCACGAAGGTGTGCGTGACCACCTTCGAGAGGTCGTCGTCCATCGTGAAGTACTCGCGGCTCCAGTCGACCGTGTCGCCCATGCGGCGCATCTGCTCGGTGATGGTGCTGCCCGACTTTTCCTTCCATTCCCACACGCGCGCCACGAAGTTCTTGCGGCCCAGGTCGTGGCGGCTGACCTTCTGCTCCTGCAGCTGGCGCTCCACCACGATCTGGGTGGCGATGCCCGCGTGGTCGGTGCCCGGCACCCACAGCGTGTTGGCGCCCTTCATGCGGTGGTAGCGCGTGAGGCTGTCCATGATCGTCTGGTTGAACGCATGGCCCATGTGCAGCGTGCCCGTGACGTTGGGCGGCGGCAGCTGGATCGCGAACGACTCGGCGCCTTCCTTGGGCTGCTGCGTGCCGCGGAAGCCCGCCTTGGCGTAGCCGCGCTGCTCCCATTCCGGGCCCCAGTGCGCCTCGATGGCGGCGGGTTCGAATGATTTGGACAGGCTCTCGAGGCCGGGCTGGGAGGTAGGTTCGCTCATGGGGAATGCAAAACGGCACCCTCGGGTGCCGTTGGTGACAGGGTGGGATTGCCCGGGATTTTACCGGGGCGGCTCGGGGAAACCCCAGCCCCACATAATCGACTGATGCTGTTCCTGCTTTCCCCCGCGAAGTCGCTCGACTACGACACCCCCGTCCCCTCCGAAAC
>NZ_JBWKYF010000050.1:0-48725 GCF_059423605.1 Variovorax sp. GW460-12-1-14-LB1 | reverse complement strand
CCATCACGGCGGGGGTGGGGTCGCCAGAGGGTGTGAGCGTGTTTTCAGCCATGTTCTTGCCCCGGTTGAAGTGAGTGAGGGACGGCGGTCGGTGTGGCGCCGTCGGCGGCGCGGACCGGGAAGCCCGGCACCGGTTCGTCGAAGCCGCGTGGGTTCGCCAGCTGCCAGCGCCAGCTGTCGGCGCACATCTGGTCCAGACTGCGCTGTGCGCGCCAGCCGAGCCGGTCCTGGGCGTGCTGCACGTCCGCCCAGTAGGCCGGGGCGTCGCCGGGACGGCGCGGACCGATGTGCACCGCGATGCGGTGCCCGCATGCGCGTTCGAAGGCCGCAATCACGTCGAGCACCGAGGCGCCGTGCCCCGTGCCCAGGTTCACCGTGAGCAGGCCCCGATGGAGCGTCGCGTACCGCAGGGCCGCCACATGGCCTTCGGCCACGTCCATCACGTGCACGTAGTCGCGCACACCGGTGCCGTCGTGCGTCTCGTAGTCGTTGCCGTGCACGACGACGTGCCCGCGCTCGCCCACCGCGACCTGCGAGACATACGGCACGAGGTTATCGGGCGGTCCCTGCGGGTGTTCGCCCAGCAGGCCGCTCTCGTGCGCGCCGATGGGGTTGAAGAAACGCAGGCACGCGATGCCCCAGCGCGGATCGGAGCGGGCGAGGTCCGCGAGCATGCGCTCCACCATCACCTTGGAGCGCCCGTAGGGGTTGACGGCCGCGTACGACGCGCTCTCCCGTATCGGCGAGCGCGGGATGTCGCCGTAGACCGTGGCCGAGGACGAGAAGATCAGCGTGCGCACGCCGGCGCGCTCCATGGCACGCGCCAGCGCGAGGCTGCCCGCCACGTTGACGTCGTAGTAGCCGAGCGGGTCGCTCACCGAGCGGCTCACCGCCTTCAGCCCCGCCAGATGCAGCACCGCGTCGACCCCGTGCTCGGCGAACACGCGGTCGAGCACCGCTGCGTCGCGCACGTCGCCGCGCACCAGCTGCGGCTGCACGCCGCAGATGCGTGCCACGCGCTCCAGCGAACGCGGGTCGCTGTTGACCAGCGTGTCCAGCACCACCGGCAGGTAGCCGGCCGCGATCAACGCCACGCAGGCGTGGCTTCCGACGAAGCCGGCACCACCCGTCACCAGAATCTTTGAGTGGGTCATGGTTGGGACTCGCGCAGTGGGGTTGGCGTGGCCGTGCCTCGGTCCGCCACGCAGCGAAGCAGCTCTTGTTCGAAGCGCGACAGGATGGCGTCCTGGTCGAGCTCCGCCAGCGCGAACGCGCGGCCCGCCGCACCGAGCGCCTGGCGCAGGCCCGGTGAGCATGCGAGCGGCGCGATCGCGTCGGCCAGCACGGCCGCATCGCCCGGGGGCACCACGAAGCCACGGTCCGCGACCACGCGGGCGAGTTCGGTGCCGGGGTGCGCCGTGGCGATCACGGCCTTGCCGCTCGCGAACATGCCGGCCAGCTTCGAGGGCATCACGAGGTCGGCGGCATCGGCACGCTGCGGCAGCACGTGGATGTCGGCCGTGCCCAACAATTCGTTGAGCCGTTCGGCGGGCTGCAGCTCGAGAAAGTGCACGCGGTCCAGGCCGGCGCAGGCCGACTTCAGCGAGGCGCGGCTCGGGCCGTTGCCGCAGATCACGAAGTGAATGTCTTGCCGGTCGGCGAGCAGGCCCGCCGCCTCGGCCAGCAGCTCGATGCCCTGCTTGGCGCCCAGGCTGCCCGCATAGAGCACGACCACGGCATCGGGCGCAATGCCCAGTTCGGCCCGGTAGCCATCGACTGCGCGGGGAGCGGGGCGGATCGCCGAGACGTCCACCCAGTTCGGGAAGAGAACCAGCCGGCCTTCGCCGATGCCCTTGCTCCTGGCCTTGTCGACCATGGCCACCGAGATGGTCGAGACGCGGTCGAACCTCGCCAGCAGCCATCGCTCGAGCGACAGCGCGACACGCCGCATGCCCGCGCCGCGCACGAGGCCCAGGCCGAACGCCGCATCGACTTCGAAGTCCTGGATGTGCAGCCACGACCTGATGCCGAGCAGCTTCGCGAAGCACAGCACCGCGGGCGCGCAGAAAAGCGGCGGCTCCACGACGAACACAAGGTCGGGCTTCCAGCGCGCCTGCGCCAGCAGCAGCGGCATGCTCGACAGCATGAACGAGCACAGGTGCGCCACGCGCGCCAGCGCACGCGGCTGCGAAGGCACCCAGGTGGGCGCGCGCCAGACCGTGAGGCCGTTGCGCCCGGTGGTCTTGCGGTAGGCCCAGGCCGAATGGCCCTCGAACACCGCCCAGTGCGGGAAGAAGGGCGGCGCCGCGATCACGCGCACGTCGTGGCCCCGGGCCTGGAGCCAGTCGGCCATCTCGCCCGAGTATTTGCCGATGCCGGCCAGCTCGGGCGCGAAGTTCATCGAGTACAGCAGGATCTTCACGGCGATCTCCCCAGGGCCGGGCGCAGCAGGCGCACGATCGGAAAGAAGCCGAACAGCGCGCGCATGCGCAGCTCGTACAGCACGAAGTCGGTGACGAAGGCGATGAAGAAGACGTAGTGCGGCTTGTCGGGAAAGAGCGAGATCACGACGCCATACGAGGCCAGCCGCAGCGCGAACTCCAGCAGCGTCCACCACCCGAGCGAGCCCATCGTGGCGTTCAGCGAGAGCATCGTTTCGTGGTGGACCGTGTAGGTCCTCAGCAGGAAGTACGGCGCGATGCACACGAAGATGTCGCGCGCCTCGGGGCCGAGCTTGAGCAGTGGCGCGGCCACCGCCATCAGCCCCGCCAGCCCCACGAAGAGCACGCAGCCGAGCAGGAACGAATGCCGCGCCAGCCGCAGCTTCTCGATCGTCAGGTTGGCCGCGTTGGCGTCCAGCATCGCCGGCGTCTTCGTGACGAGAAAGGCCTGCACGAACTGCGAGGGCGCCTCCGCGAGAAGGAAGGCCAGCTTGAACGCGCCCACATAGCCCAGCGGCATGAAGAGCGCCACCAGCAGCAGGTCCGACTTGCGCAGCAGGAAGGTCAGCAGCGCATACACCGTGGCGCTGGCCTGCGACGCGAGCGCCAGCACGGGCGGCCCGGCCGGCGGCGCCGCGCCGTTCGCCGGCAGGAAGATGGCCGCGCCCACGAGCACCAAGGCCAGCAGGTTGATGGCGAGCAGGTGCGCCACGCCGATCTCCAGGCCGAGCGCAGCGAGCGTCGCCACGCCCAGCACCAGCACGGTCGCGCGCACGCCCGACTCCAGGTTGAGCAGGCCCGCATGGCCCAGGCCCCGGCTGTACGACAGGCGCAGGCTGTTGAAGGCGAAGACCGCGAGCGACAGCACGATCAGCATGAAGGGCGCGCCGGCCACCGGCAGGCGCTGCGCCCCCACGACGCCGGCCGCGAGCAGCGCGGCCAGCGGCAGCCCGATCGCCAGCGTGCGCACCAGGTCGCCGCGGGTCACGCGGGGCGGCACGCTCGCGGCATTGCGCGAGAACAGCAGCGAACTGCCCAGCGTGCCCACGACGAGCGCCACTTCGAGCACCGACTGGTAGACGGAGTACTCGCCGAAGCGCGCGGGCGCCACTTGCGCCGCGATCAGGAAGATCGCCAGGAAGCCCGACAGGTACACATACAGCCGCGACGCGAGCGCCCCCAGCCCCAGGCGCTGCGCCAGGCGGATGCCGGGCAGGGCGAACGAGGTGCCGGCGGCGGGCTTCATGGCGTGCTCCCGTCCGCGGGGTGCTTCGGCGTTGGCGCCTGCGCGACGCCCAGGGTGTCGGCCACGCGGCGCGCGCGCGAGGCGATCCGGTGCGCGTTGTTCTTGGCCCGGCGCGCCATCTGCAGTGCCCAGGTCAGCGCCGCGACCGCGTACACGCGGCGATGCAGCGCGGGCTGCATCGCCAGCTTGGCGGCGCCCTGGAAGTGCAGCGCGAGCACGCGCACCGTGTCGCCCACTGGCGTCTGCAGGCAGGGCTGGCCGTCGACGAAGGCCAGGCGCTTGGCGCCGCCGCGCACGCAGAACTCGCGCACGAAGTGGTTGGTGCCGCCGTTGACGTTGTGATCGATCACCTGGCCGTCGAACACCCGGTTGATCGGCACGGTGTTGCCGCTGGCCTGTGCCCACAGGTACAGCAGCGTCATGTCGGACACCCCGCCGCGCACGCTGCGGGCCGCGAAGCGCTCGGCGATGTCGCGCAGCTGGTGCAGGCCCGCGGGCGTGCTGTACATGCGCACGAGGCAGGCGACGAAGTCCTGCAGGCCGGCCGCCGTCCAGTAGCTCACGTGCGGCGAGATCTGGCAGGGGTTCCAGTCGTCCGTGGGCAGGATGCTGGAGCCGGAGAAGTCGGCGTTGCCCACCAGGCGCGCAATGTGGGCGCCGACGCCGTGGAACAGCAGCACGTCGCTGTCGATCAGCACGAAGGCACGGCAATCGGGGTGCGCTGCGAGATGGTTCGCCAGGAGGAAGTAGCGCCGGAAGCAGATCTTCTCGAACGCCGGCGTGTTGCTCGACAGGTGCACGTAGGCCTGGCAGAAGCGTTCGTATGCGGGGCCGGCATCGGTGTCCGACAGGACGACCAGCTGCTCCTGCGCCATGGCCGCGGATTCGCAGCACAGGCGCAGGGCCGTGTTCTGGCGGTCTTCCACAACGATGAAGGGGAGGGCGTGGTCCATGGTCGGGCAAGCGGGTTGGTACGGGTCAGGGCCGCGGCGCGGTGGCGCTGCGTACCAGCGCGACGTGGGCGGGAAGAAAGTGGAAGTCGGCGTCCAGCGGCATGTCGAGCGTGAGCATTCCGCCCCGCGCGTTCGCGTCGCCGATCCAGCTGCGCAGCTGCGCGGCCGAGAAGCGCGGCGCGCTCGGCTGGGCCCAGGAAGCGCCCAGTGGCGTCAGCACATGCAGCCGGAGTTCGGAGGGCGGCGAGGCCAGGCGTGCGGCGGGCTGCAGGTACTCGCCTGCCATGAGGTTCTGGCACGGCGCGCTCTTGAGGCTGAAGCGCGCCGCCCCCTCGCCGGCATTGAAGGCCAGCCACCGGGTGGGTGCGCCGTTGCGCGCGGCCGCGCAGAACCGGTCCCAGTCGCGCGTCGTCATGCCTGTCGTGTTGTAGACGCCGTCGAACCACCAGCCCGTGGCGACTGCGCCGTAGTGCTGCGACCAGCTGTCGATCACCGCCGACCAGGCGGCGATGAAGCGCGTCGGCGGTGGCTGCTGCTCGGAGACATCGCCCAGGCATTCCATCAGGTAGGCATCCCCTTGCGGCGCGCGGAAGGGCAGGTAGAGGATCAGCGCGATGCCGTGGCGGCGCAGCGCGCGGCCGATCTCCATCGGCAGGTCGCGCGGCGAACGGTGCGCGGCGCTGCGCGGGCACAGCGCTTCGAGGGCGGCGTTCGGCGCGATGAACTGGCCGTTGTTCTGCCCGAGCGTGAGGATGAGGTGGCTGGCGCGCATCTCCGCGAGCGAGGCGGCGAAGGCGTCGACGTCGAAGCGCCCGATGCCGGCGATGGACTGCTTGTCGGGCAGGTAATGCACCATGACGCCGAAGCCCGGGACGCCCGGCGTTTCGGGAAGTGCGGCGACGGCGGGCCGCGCCCACGCGGCCAGCCCGAGCGCCAGCACCGCGAGCGCGCGAAGCAGGGAGCGTGCGCGGTTCGTCATGGCGTGGCCCTCGCCAGCGACGCGTCGCCGCGCTTCAGCCTGAGGTAACTCGCGGCCACCGCGCCTGGCGTGCAGACCCGCGAGAGCGACCATGCGGGGCGCGTGCGCTGGTGCGCGGCCAGGTAGCGCTCGATGCCGCCGAGGCCGACGAATTCATTGCCGATGAAGAACGCGTAGCCCGCGAAGAGCTCCCGGTGCACCGGAAGGTCCGAGAGCAGCAGCGGCACACCCAGCGTGGCCGCCTCGGCGGCCGACAGGTTGAAGCCCTCGAAGGTGGACAGCGAGATGAAGGCCGTCGCGCCCCGGTACAGCCGCAGGAGTTCTTCCCGCGATACCAGCCCCCGGTGCCGCACGCAGCCGCGGAACGCGGGCGCCATGGCCGAGATCATGCGTTCGACCTCCTTGGCGCCGTTGCCGGTGATGTCGAGGTAGTCGACCAGGCCCTGGCGCTTCATGCGCACGAAGAGCTTCAGGATGCCTTCGAAGTTCTTGTGCGGGTAGTAGTGGTAGGCCGCGATCAGGTAGCGCCCGTCGGGCGCTGCCGTGCTGTCGGCGCTAGCGGCGACGGCACCCGCATCCACGGGATTGAAGATCACCGCCGGGTGCTCGCAGCGCCTGAAGTGCCGCTCGAAATCTTCCTGGCTGCTGCGGCTGATGAAGACCACGTCGGCGGCGCTGCGCGCGACGCGGCGCAGGTTCCAGTCGAGCCAGAGGCGCTTGCGCGCGCTGAAGTACTGCGGGTACGACTTGTACTGCACGTCGTGCACCACCACGATCGAATCCCGGTGGCGGCCGAAGGGCGCCAGCAGCGAGAAGGGCAGGAAGTAGTTCGGGAACAGCGAGTACACGCGCTCCCCGCGCAGCCACCCGCGCATCAGGTGGACGTTGTAGAGCAGCGTGTCGAGGATGAAGCGGCTGATCTTCAGCCGCCGTGCGGCCGCGTACAGGTGCGGATGGCGCTCGCTGACCGGCTGCACCTCGTGGCCCGGCGCGTCGCGCATGCTCTCGAGCAGCACCTCGGACACGTTCAGCACCCCGCCCGCCGACGCGTTGAGCCGGATCGTGTCGTAGAAGAGGTAGGTGGCCATGGTCGCTCCTGCGTGCGTGCGTTCTCATGCGGTCGGCAGGCTGGCGCGCGCCGGGTGGGGGGCCGGCCTGCGGAACCATGCCGCGAGGCTGCCGGCGACGACGGCCGCGACCAGCCCCGAGACGGCGAACGGTCCCCAGCCCAGGATCGGCCCGCGCAGGAACGGCACGTAGGCCGCCAGCAGCACCAGCGCGCACAGGTAGCCGGCCGTCAGCGTGCGTTGCGGGTCGATGGCCTTGTCGACGAGGCGAAAGAGCGCCGAGACCGCGAAGCCCAGCAGGGCCGGGCCCGCCAGTCCGAAGTCGAAGTAGGCGGTGGTGAAGGGCGGCAGCGACAGGTTGCTCTGCGAGAAGTTGCCCAGCACGGCCGGCCAGCCGAGCGGGTCGTAGCCCGGGAACATCTTCAGTTCGCGCGGCAGGATGAAGGAGAAGGCCGAGAGCAGGTAGCGCCCGTAGCCGAGGTCGGGCGAGGGCGCGCGCTCCAGGATGCCCGCGACGACGAACATCGCGTCGAAGTCCTGGCTGAACGGGTAGGACGCCAGCTCCGCGCCCCACATGGCGTCCCGCGAGATCAGGTTCAGCACCGGGCCCAGGCCCGCGATGGCGCCGAAGATCACGGCGGCGAGCGTCCACCGGTGGCGCCGCCCCAGCGCATGGATGAGCAGCGGAAGCAGCCCGATCAGGATGACCTGGCGCGCCGTGTTGACCGGGTTGGCGGCGATGGCGGCCAGTGCGAACGCGAGGCCCGCGACGCACCAGGCCCACAGCGTGCGCTGGCGCGTGGCGTGGATCGCGAGCGCCACGCAGCACAGCAGCACCATGAGCTTGGGCAGCGTGGAATAGACGATGTACTGGACCGGCGCGGCCTCCTCTTCGGAAATCACGCCGCGCGCCGTGAAGTTCATGTCGGGGCGCAGGAAGAGCATGGCGAACGCCACCTCCAGGCAGGCCAGCAGCAGGAAGGGGTGGGCGACGCCGGCACTGAGCGCGCGCTGCGCCGGCCGGGGCGCGGCGGGCGGCTCGGGCAGGCCCAGCCGTGCGGCTTCCACGCCGGCCATGTACAGCAGCACGAGCATCAGCGCCTGCGTGTGCGCGGCCTGCCCGACGATGCCGACCTCCCAGAAGTCGGTGTCGGTCGCGATCTGCATCGCCGGCGCCAGCGAGAAGTAGATGAGAACCGCCGTGTAGTGGATCAGCAGGAACACGCTGTCGCTGGCGGTGCCCAGCATCGACAGCTGCACCACCGTCAGCACGAACACCACCCCGTAGCCCCAGACAGGATCGATCAACCCGCACAGCGCGGCGCAGACGATGCCGGACCAGAAGACGAGGGTTCTCATGGCGAGGTCCGTTTCTTCTTCAGGCGTGCTCGGCCTCTGCGGCGGTCCGGCGCGCCGTCTGGTAGTCCGCATAGGTGCGGCGCAGCCCTTCGGCCAGCGGCACGGTGGCGTGCCACCCGAAGCTGGCCGCGCGCGACACGTCCAGCAGCTTTCGCGGTGCGCCGTCGGGCTGGGCCAGGTCGTAGTGGATGCTGCCCTCGTAGCCCACGACCTCGCGGATGTGCTCCACCAGCTCGGCGATCGAGACGTCCTCGCCCGTGCCGAGGTTGATGTGGCCGCGCATCGGATCGGTGTGCTGGTCGTAGGCGGCGCGCGACAGGTTCATCACGTCCAGGCAGCCCTCGACCATGTCGTCCACATACAGGAACTCGCGCCGTGCCCGGCCGCTGCCCCAGATCAGCACGCTCGGCGTGCGGCTGATCTTGGCCAGGTGAAAGCGCTGGATCAGCGCGGGCACCACGTGGCTGTTCTCCAGGTGGTAGTTGTCGCCGGGCCCGTAGAGGTTGCTCGGCATCACGCTGCGGAAGTCGACGCCGTGCGTGGCGCCGTACTGCCGGTTGTAGCTCTCGCACAGCTTGATGCCCGCGATCTTGGCGATCGCGTAGGGCTCGTTGGTGGGCTCGAGCTTGCCGGTGAGCAGGGCCTCTTCGCGGATCGGCTGTTCGGCCAGGCGCGGGTAGATGCAGCTGGAGCCGAGGAACAGCAGCCGCTTGACGCCGGCGAGAAAGGCCTGGTGCGTGAGGTTGGCCGCGATCAGCAGGTTCTCGTAGATGAACTGCGCGGGGTAGGTCATGTTGGCGTGGATGCCGCCGACCTTGGCCGCCGCCACGTAGACCTGGTCGACGCGCTCGGTCGCGAAGAAGCGCGCGACGGCGGCCTGGTCGAGCAGGTCGAGCTCGGCGTGGCTGCGCGTCACGACCTCGTGGCCGAGTTCGCCCAGGCGCCTCGTGAGCGTCTGGCCGACCATTCCGCGATGACCTGCAACATAGATTCGCATGGCGTTCTTTCAGTGAAGGAAGAGGGGGCTTCGGGTCTCAGCGCGAACCGCGCGCCCCGAGCACGACGCGGAAGGTCTTCAGCAGGATCACGACGTCGCGCAGCAGCGACAGCGTGGCGACGTACTCGGCGTCCATGGCCGCGCGGCGGCGGTAGCTCACCTCGTTGCGTCCGCTGATCTGCCACAGGCCCGTGATGCCCGGGCGAACGGCGCAGTAGTACGCCCAGTACGGGCCGTACAGCTCCTTCTGCGCAAACATGCAGGGGCGCGGGCCGACCATGCTCATGTCGCCCTTGAGCACGTTCCAGAACTGCGGAAACTCGTCGATGCTGTAGCGACGCAGGAAGGCACCGAAGCGGGTGATCCGCGGGTCGTGCTCGAGCTTCTGGAACTTCTCCCATTCGCGCCGCGCCGTGTCGTTCTCGCGCAGGTGGCTGGCCAGCAGGGCATCGGCGTCGGGCGCCATGGTGCGGAACTTGTAGAAGCGGAAGATCCGGCCGTCGCGGCCGTAGCGCGGCTGCACGTAGATGGCCGGGCCGCCCGAGGTCAGCAGCACGCCGAGGGCGATCAGCGCGTAGGCCCAGCCCAGGAACAGGAAGAAGGCGCCCGCCAGGAGGATGTCCATGGCGCGCTTGACGGCCTGCAGGAGCCGCGAGCCGCCCACCGGCACGGGGCGGGCGGCGGTGCGGTGCGGCGTGCGTGAAAGGTGCGTGCTCATGATGTCGCGCGCTCCGGTTCGGCGCGGGGGGTGTGCCCCAGCGCGGGCGGATAGATGTTCGGCGGCAGGCCGTAGGGCCCGTAGTCGTAGCCGTAGGCGTTGTGGCGTTGCCGCGCGTCCTGCGCGTTGAGCACCACGCCGTGGAACGCCGCGCCCACATGCGCCAGCCGCTTGGCACTCTCCACCAGGTCGCCCAGTTCGCTGTCGCCGGCGCGGGCCACGAGCATCAGGGTGCCCACGTCCGGTGACATCGCCACGGTCTCGGTCGCCAGCAGGATCGGCGGCGCATCGATGACCACGGCGTCGTACAGCGCCGAGAGGGTCTCCAGCAACCGCGTGAACGCAGTGGAACCCATCATCGTGGCCGGATCGAGCGGCAGCTTGCCGGTGGTGATCACGTCCAGGTGCGGCAGCACCTGCGCATGCACCGCTTGCGCGAGCGTGGCGGTGCCGGCGATCAGCTCCGACAGGCCGGTGGTCGCCTTGAGCCCGAACTGGCTCGCCAGCTTGCCGCGGCGCATGTCGGCGTCGATCAGCAGCACACGCCTGCCGGAGGCCGCCAGCACGGCCGAGAAGTTCGCCGACAGGAAGGTCTTGCCCGCGCCCGGCGTGGCGCTGGTCAGCAGGATGCGGTTGTTCTGCGCGCCCGCCATCAGGAAGCCCAGCGCGGTGCGCAGCCTGCGCACGCCTTCGAGCGCCGGGTCGTCCGGGTGCGAGGCCGCCAGCAGCTTCACGCCGGGCTTGCCCTGGCGGATGGCGCGGTCGAGCGTGCCCTGCCGCGTGCTGAGTGCGATCGTGCTGTAGACGTTCAGGCCGGTGCGCATCTCGATCTCGTCGGGGGTGGCGACCGTGTTCTTGAGCACCTTGCGAAGCACCGACGTGACCGCGCCCAGGAACAGCCCCACGACCAGCGCCAGCGCCATCACGATCACCGCCTTGGGCCGCACCGGCTTCTCGGGCGACAGCGCCTGGTCGAGCACGCGCACGTTGCCGATGCGGCCTTCGCGGGCCAGGCGCATCTGCAGCGAGCTGTTCAGGAGCGACGAATAGAGCTCGGTGTTGACCTTGATGTCGCGCTGCATGCGCAGCGAGTTCTGCTGCAGCATCGGCATGCGGCGGATGCGGTTGTCCACGCCGCCCAGTTCCTTGCGCAACGAGGCGATCTGCGCGTCGAGCGTGATCAGCATCGGGTGCTGGCTGGTGAAGCGGCTTGCCAGGTCCAGGCGCTTCTGGCGCGCGTCGAGCAGCTTGGCCTGCAGGTCGACGTTCTGCGACAGCGCGTTGCGCGCCTCGTCGTCCAGGCTGATGGTTCCGTTCTGGTTGCGGTACTGGTTGTAGGCCTCTTCCGACTGTTCCAGCTGCTGCTTGAACTTGGGCAGCTCGGTGCCCAGGAAGTTCAGCGTGCGCTCGGCCTGCGCGGTCTTCTGGTCGATGTTCTGGCGCATGTACAGGCGCGCCACTTCGTTGAGCAGGTTCGCCAGGTGCTCGCGATCGTCGGTCTGCCAGCTCACGTCGATCACGCTGGACTGCTTGCCCTTCTCGATCACGCGCAGCTCGCGCTGCAGCTCGAGCATGGTGAGCTGCGTGGAATGCCGGGTCAGCTCGAAGGCGCCGCCGGGCCGGGCGTCGATCGAGGCCACGAGCAGGTGGACCGTGCCGCCCGGCACCGAGCTGTCCTGCGGCTCGCCGACCCGGCCGTGCAGCGGGGTGTCGAGGTCGGGGTGCGTCAGGGTGTAGGTGCCGTCCTTGCCAGTGGTCAGCAGGAACTTCTTGCCCTCGAGGGCCGGCGGCACGTCCATCTGCGCGACCGCGATCCGCTCGGTGCCCGACACGTAGCCGCGCATGCCGAGGAAGCCCGGCCTGGACAGCGTCTTGGAATGCCGAGCGATGAAGGCGCCCACGACCGGGATGTAGTGCGGGCGGGCCTTGATGAACAGCTTGGTGTTCTCGATCGCCTGACCGAGCACCATGCGCGACTTCAGGATCTCGGCCTCGCCCGAGGTCGGCGTCTTCACGCCCACGCCGTTGACCGCGGCATCGCCCGCGCCGCCGGGCGAACGTTCGGCATCCTCGAGCTGGATCAGCACGTTCGCTTCGTACACGCGCGGCCCGAAGAGCGCGTAGCCCGCGCCCAGCACCAACACCGCGGCGGTGACCGAGGCGATCAGCCATCGGTTGTCCAGCATCAGGTCGACGTATTCCTTGAACCGCGAGTGCGGGCGCTCGGGTTCCGGGTTGTACGGTGCGGGAAGCGGGGGGTACCAACGCGCATTCATGGGCTTCACCTTCTTTGTCGTGTTCGGGCCGGGGCTGCGCGGCCTACCTGCTGCGGGCGGTGTCGCGCGCGAGGTTGATCACCTGGGCGGCGGGAAGGATCAGGTTGGCGACCCGGTTCCACGAGACCAGCGGCACGCGGTCGACATAGACGACGTCGCGCGGCCGCAGCTCGAAGCGGTCGGCCAGCGCGAGCGCGGCCGGGTTCTTCGCGTTCAGGCTGAAGATCTGCGGCGTGTCGGGCGTCTGCGGCGAGTTGCGGATCACGTAGATCTGCCCGGGGTCGGCCGTGAGCAGGTCGGGCCCGCCCGCATCGCCGAGGGCCTCGTTCAGGCTCATGCGGCCGTTGCGCATCAGCAGCGCCGAGGGCCGCAGGATCTCGCCCATCACGTAGATGCGGCTGTCGTCCCGGCTGCCGACGTACACGATGTCGCCGTTGCGCAGCGGAATGTTGTTGGCGTCGGCGCCGAAGCGCTTGAGCTGCATCAGGTCGATGACCACCGTGCGGTCGCCGCGCGTGAGCGTCACATGCGAACGGTCGCCCCCGGCGGTGATGCTGCCCGCGCGGTTGAGCGCCTCGGACAGCGTCATCGGGATGTCCGTGAAGATCTGCAGCCCGGGCGTGCGGACCTCGCCCTCGACATAGGCGCGCTGGCTGCGGAACGACTGGATTCGCACGCTCACCAGCGGTGCCTTGATGATGCTGCCGATGCGCTTGGCGATCAGCTCGGACGCACCGCTTTCCGTCAGGCCCTGCAGCCGGGTGCGGCCGATGTAGGGAAAGCTGATCTCGCCCGCGGCATCGACGATGAAGCCCGGCGCCACGGTGACGCCGGTCGGGTCGCTCTGCTGCGCGATCACCGCGCCCAGGTTGGGCTGCAGCTCGGGGTTGTTGTAGACGGTGATGCCCACCACGTCCCCCGGCCCGATGGTGTAGGGCGCGGGCCGGCCGAACAGCGCCTTCACGTCGGGCGGGATGCCCGTGTTCCCGGCGAGTTGCGCGCGGACCAGCTCCGGCGTGATGGCCGCGATCCTGCCGCCGGCCGTGCCGTCGGCCGACTGCAGCGGGCCCGGCGTGCCGAAGCCGGGTGCGCAGCCGCACAAGCCGAGCGACAGCAGCAGCGCCATGGCGCGCGACCGGAAGCGGCCACCGGGAAGGGCGCGGGCGCCCTCGGTGGCGAGGAGGCGCTCGCCGCGCGGGTTCGCTGGGGTTGCGGATGTCATGGCAATCTCCTTGGCTTCGGTTGTTGTTTCAGGGCGCGGCGAGCGTGGCCGGGATCGCGCGCGGGGTGCCTGTCGCCGGACGGTCCTGCCGCTGCGGGCTGCCGGTGGCCAGACAGTGCTCGACGACCCAGTCGCCGACGGACTGCAGGAAGAGCTGCTGGCCCTTCACCGTGCAGACGGTGTGGTCCACGTCCCGCATGAACTCGTACTGCAGGCCCTGCATGAACGGTTCGCGGCGCAGGGCGCCGAGCTGGTCGCGGTCGCGGTCGCAGACATGCAGCGATCCCGAATACAGCAGCTGCACCGCCACCTCGCGTTCGACCAGCCGCTTCATCGTGGCTTCGAACCAGATCGCGTTGACGTTGGGTGGCCGCCGGTCCACGAAGTAGCCCGGCAGCGGCTTGCCCACCGTGCTGCCCGGCAGATGGCGCAGCACCCAGCGCCGCGCCTTGCCCGGGAACGACGGGTGCAGCGGCGCCGCGAGCGCGCGGCGCACCGTGAGCTCCCAGCGCGTGCGCCGCTGGGGGAAGGCAAAGCCGTCGAACAGCGAGAGCGCCACCATGCGCGCGTCCACCGCGGCGGCCGACATGGCGTGCTCCACGCCCGAGCACATGGCCACGGTCGCGAACTGGCCGATGCCCTGCATGCGCTGCACGAGGTCCATGGCGGCCTGCAGGCTGTGCACCGCGCGCGTCTGCAGGTCGGGCCCGGTGTCCAGCGCCTCGCTGTCGCCGATGCCGCCCAGGTCGAAGCGCAGGCTGCCCACGCCGCGCGCGGCCAAGAGGTGCGCCAGCTTCACGTTGATGCGGCGCGGCCCGACGCGGTGGTTCGCGCCCATGTTGAACATCAGGCAGGCGACGGGGGCCGGCACGCGCTGCGCGGGGAGGGTGAGCATGCCCATCAGTGCGTTGCCGGGGCCGAAGCACACCGGGGTCTGCGTCAGGTCATTCATGGATCGCTCCCTGCAGGCGGTTGAGCGCATCGGCCGGCACCATCGCGCTGTGGGGAAAGGGGTCGGACGTCCAGTCCAGCGGGTGGCTCAGGTAGGCCAGGCGCACCGGCATGTGGCGCGACTGCTGCTCGGCCGCCCATTGCGCGGTGGACGTGTCGTCGGGCGGGGCCAGCACCAGGGTGTCGTGCAGGGCCGTGAGCGGCAGCGACTGCGGCGTGAGGGCGCGCAGCTGCGCCTGCAGCGCCGGCGAGAGACGCACGCCCAGCGCCTCCTCGGGCAGCGCGTCCGGTTCCCGCGCGAGGCTGCGGCGCCAGGACAGGTCGGGAATGCAGAAGGTCGTGTCGATCGCCTCGACGTGCCGCTCGCGCAGCAGGCGCGCGTAGCCCGGCCCGTCGATCACCGGCTCCCAGAGCACCAGCCGCGCCGGGTCGCAGCGCCCGTTGCGCGCGGCCAGCACGGCCAGGGTGGCGCCCAGCCGCGCGCCGATCCACACGATGGCGGCATGCGGTGCGTGCCGCCGCAGCTCCTCGTGCGCCGCGCACAGGTCGCGGCGCCAGCCGTCGAGCTCGCCCTCGCTCTCGTCGCCCGGCGAGTCGCCGGAGCCGTAGAAGTCGAAACGCAGCGTGGCGATGCCGGCGCGCGCGAGGCGTTCGGCCAGCACCTTGAAGAAGCGGTGGGTGCGCAGGCCCTCCTGCCCGAAGGGCGGGCACAGCAGCACCGCGGTGGGCTCGCCCCGGTGGTCGTCGGCGGCGTGGAACGCGCCGAAGACTTGGCGCGAGGCCGGCCCGAACATGAGCGGCGTGAAGAGGGTCATGCGACACCCCCTGCGCATCGCGCCTCGCTCATGCCCTTGCGCGGATTCAGGGGGCGCATGCGGCGGCCTTCGGGGTCGGCCTGCGAGGGCCGGGCGCGGGCTTCGGTATGGCGCCATTCGGCCAGCGAGCCCACGCTGTCCGCCCGCGCGGGTGCCGGTCCCAGGGCCAGCACCAGGATGCGGCCGGCCACCGGCAGCTCGACGCTGCGGCTGTCCGGTGCCAGGCCCACGTCGAAACTCTGCGGCGACACCAGCAGGCCCACGCCGATGGCCTTCAGGCAGGCTTCCTTGCGGGTCCAGCAGGTCAGGAAGGCGCGGTCGCGTTCGTGTGCGGGCAAGGCGGCCAGCGCCTCCTGTTCGCGCCGCGTGAAATGCGCCGCCGCCAGGTCGGCCGCGTCCGGCATCGGGCGCAGCAGCTCGACGTCGGCGCCCAGCGGGCCGCGACCGCCGATGGCGATCAGCGCCAGGCCCTGGCTGTGGCTCAGCGAGAACTGGGTGCGCGGATGCCCCGCCAGCGACGGCTTGCCGAAGGCGCCGATGGCCAGCGTCAGTGCGTCGGGGGCCAGGCCCGTGTACGCGCACAGCGCCTGGCGCAGCGCGACATGGGCCGCCACGAAGCGCTGCCGGTCGACGGGAAAGCGCAGGTTCTCGGCGCGTGCGCGCTCTTCCTCCGACAGCACCTGGGCGGGCAGGGTGTCGGTGAAGCTGTCCAGCTCGACGTACCGGCAGACCGGTGCGTCGATGGACAGTGCGTTGGCGGCGCCGGTCATGGTCACCCCTTGCGCAGCCAGCTGCCGAGTGCGCCGAGCAGCCCGCCGCGCTGTGCATGCGCGGCCGTGCCGGCGGCCAGGTCGGCGAGGTCCGAAGGCACGCCGTGCGGCGTGCCGTGTGCCGAAGACGCGATCTGCCCGAGGTTCTCGAACAGGTAGCGGCGCGGCTCCACGCGGTGCCCCAGCGTCTGCGCCGCCTGCTGCACGGCGCGCAGCACCAGCAGCGAGTCGCCGCCGAGGTCGAAGAAGTTGTCGCTGGCGCGGATTTCGTCGACGTCGATGCCGATCACGTCGGCCCAGATCTGGGCCAGCTGGGCGTGCTCGGGGCTGAGCAGGCCCCGCTTCGCCTGGCGCTCGTCGCCGTTGAGGGGCTCGGCCGGCGCGCCCTTGTCCGCCTCGTCGGCCGCCAGCTTGCGCAGATAGCGTGCGCTGGCCGAGCCTTCGGCGCTGGCGATCTCGGCGAGCGTGGCATTGGGGTGGTCGGCGACGCGGCCCAGCACCTCGAGGTAGCGTTCGCGCAACTGGGCGCCGGTCTCGCGCAGGTAGACGTCGGCGTTGTAGAGCAGCGCGCCTTCCAGGCCGTGCGGCTTGTCCATCAGCCACACGCCGACGTCGTCGGTGGCGCCGTGCTGCATCACGTGCACCTGGCGGGTCTGCAGGCTGCCGACGGTGCGCGCGCGTTCGCGGGCGTCCTGGAACGAGAACATCGCCTGGTAGGGCCCCGAGGCCTTGATCTGCCCCGCATAGCCGGGCTCGGCCATCAGGCGCTCGAAGGGCACCTGCTGGTGGTTCATCATCGACAGCAGCTCCTGCTTCACGTAGCGCATGAAGTCGGGCAGCGGCAGCGCCATGTCGACCGCGAGCGAGACCGGCAGCACGTTGTTGAAGAAGCCCATGACGTCTTCCGTCTCGGCCTGCTGGCGCCCGCGCACCGGGTTCGCGATGACGATGGCGTCGTTGCCGGTCGCCTGGGCCATGGTCAGCGCGTAGATGCCGAAGGTCAGCATGCTGAGCGTCACGTCCATGTCGCGCGCCACCTCGCGCAGCCGCTGCGTGCTCTGCAGGTCGATGTGGATCCAGTGCGCGCCGCCCTGGCCGCTCTTGCCCGCGCGGCGCGGCATGTCGGTCTTTGGCGGCCGCACGGCCCTGGCGCTTGCGAGCCGGCCGCGCCAGAACGCGAGCTGCTCCTCGCAGGCGGGCTCGGTCAGCCACTTCTCGAGCCACTCGGCATAGTCGCCGTGAGTGGTGGCGAGCGCGGGCAGGTTGTGCGGACGGCCGCGTTCGGCGGCGTCGTAGAACGCACCCAGCTCGCGCTGCATCAGGTCGAAGGACCAGCCGTCCCAGATCAGGTGATGCGGCACGAACAGGAAGACGTGCTCGTTGTCGTCGAGCTGGAACAGGGTCGCGCGCATCATCGGTGCGCTGTGGATGTCGATCGGCCGGTCGGCCAGCTCCTGCATCTGCTCGGCCAGCTCGGCCTCGCGTTGGTCCGCGGGCAGGCCGCGCAGGTCGACCAGCGGCAGGGCGAATTCCACCGACTCTGCGATCGACTGGATCGGGCGACCCGTGTCCTCGTCGAAGCCGATGCTTGTGCGCAGCGACGGCTGGCGGCGGATCATTTCGCGCAGCGCGCCTTCGAAGCGCGCGGCGTCGAGCTTGCCGGTGAGCCGCTGCGCCGAGGGCGCGTTGTAGACCGACCGGCCCGTGTACAGCTGCTCCATGAAGCGGATGCGTTCCTGCGAGGGCGTGAGCGGCGCGCTGCGGCGATCGGGGTGGCAGGCAATCGGCGCCTGCAGGCCGACGCCCGCGCCTTGCAGCGCCTCGATGACCGCGGTCAGCTTCTCGGCCGTGGGCGCCTCGAACAGCGCGCGCAGCGGCAGCGTGACCTGGAACTCGCGGCTCAGCAGCGTGGTGAGCCGCGCGGCCAGCAGCGAGTGGCCGCCCATGGTGAAGAAGTTGTCGTGCATGTCCAGGCCCGGCAGGCTCAGCACCTTCTCCATGACCGCGAGCACCTTGCGCTCGTGCGCGTTGCGCGGACCGGCGCCGCGCCGCACTTCGTTGCGCGCCACCGCCTGCGGCGGCGGCAGCGAGACGCGGTCGACCTTGCCGTTGGCCAGCGTGGGCAGGGCATCGAGCGTCACCACGTGCTGCGGCAGCATGAAGGCCGGCAGGTGCTTGCGCAGGTGCACCATCAGCGCATCGAGGTCGAAGCCGCCCTCGGGCGCCAGCGCCAGGTAGGCCACCAGGCGCACGTCGCCGGGGTTGTCCTCGCGGGCCACGACCACGCTGCGCGAGACGCCGGCCACTTCGCAGCAGCGCACCTCGATCTCGCCGGGCTCGATGCGGTAGCCGCGCACCTTGACCTGGAAGTCGAGCCGGCCGAGGTGGTCGAGCAGCCCGTCGTTGCGCCAGCGGCCGCGGTCGCCGGAGCGGTAGACCTTCTTCGTGGCGCCGAAGATGCGCACCGTGACGAAGCGCTCGGCGGTCAGCGCGGGGCGGTCGAGGTAGCCCAGCGAGACGCCTTCGCCCGCGATGCAGATTTCGCCGGGCACGCCGATCGGGCAGGGCTGCAGGTCGGCATCGAGGATCCAGATCTCGGTGTTGTCGACGGGCCTGCCGATCGAGATGCCACGCGAAGCGATCTCTTCCGGGCGCACATGCCAGGCCGTGGAGTACACCGTCGTCTCGGTCGGGCCGTAGCCGTTCCACAGGCCTTCCATGCGTTCGCACAGCGCCAGCGCCATGCTCGGGCGCAGCGCCTCGCCGCCGGTCCAGCCGCGGAAACCGGGCGTGCCGCCGGCCCACTGGGCATCGAGCAGCAGCTGCCACATGCCGGGCGTGGCCTGCAGCAGCGTGATCTGTTCGTCGTCGAGCGCCCGCGACAGGCGGTTGCCGTCCATCGCGACCTCGCGCTGCACCATCACCAGCTCGGCGCCGGCCGCCAGCGGCAGCAGCAGGTCGGGCACGGCCATGTCGAACGACAGCGTGGTGACGGCGGCGATGCGGTCGGACGGGCCGATGCCCGATTCGCGCTGCATCCACTGCAGCAGGTGCGCCACGCCCCGGTGGTGCGCAATGACGCCCTTGGGCAGGCCGGTCGAGCCGGAGGTGTAGATCACATAGGCCGCGTCTTCGGAGCCGGGGTCGTCGCTGCTCGGCGGCAGCGCGTCGCCCGAGAGCTGGCGCCAGGCGGTGTCGCGGTCGATCTCGAAGACGCGCTGGTCGGCGTCGGCGCGCCAGTCGCGCGGCGCCACCGCGATGTCGGACGAGGTCAGCATCAGGCTGAGGGTGGCGTCGCTGGCGTAGTGGTCCAGCCGCGCCTGCGGAAATGAGGTGTCCATCGGCACGTAGGAGGCCCCTGCCTTGAGGATGCCCAGCATCGCGACGACCATCTCCAGGCTGCGTTCCAGGCACAGCCCCACGCGCTGGCCGCGGCCCACGCCGCGCGCGCGCAGCGCACGCGCCAGTCGGTTGGACAGCGCATCGAGTTCGCCGTAGCTGCAGCTGCGCGCGCCGTCGCGCACCGCCGGGCGGTGCGGCTGCTGCGGCACGCGCGCCACGAAGCCGGCGTGCGCCAGCGGCGCGCCGCGCAGCGGCACGCGCGCGGGCTGCAGCGCCAGCAGCGCACGCGCGGCGCCGGCGGACAGCACGTCGAGCCCGCCGATGGTGTCGTCGGTCTTGTGCGCGGCCGACTGCAGCACGCACTCGAACATGTCGAGCCAGCGCTGCACGCTCACGTCGTCGAACAGGTCGGTGTTGTATTGCGCCTCGACCTGCAGGCTGCCGGCGTGCGGGCGCAGGTTCACGAAGAGTTCGAAGTTCTCGTAGCGCCGGGCGATGGTGTCCTGCACCACGTCGAGCGTGGTGAAGGCCTGCGCGCTGCTCGCCACGTCGGGGTCGACGTTGAAGGTCACGCTCACCAGCGGCAGCCGGCTCGGGTCGCGCTCGAGCGAGAGCTGGCCCAGCAGCGCGCCGTAGGTCAGGGCCTGGTGATCGAAGGCGTCGAGCACGGCGGTGCTGCATTCGTCCATCAGCGCGTCGAAGCGCATGGCCGGGTGCGCGGCGATGCGCAGCGGCAGCAGGTTCACGCAATGGCCGACCAGGCCGGGCACGTCGTGCGCGAGCTGGCCCGAGGTCGGGATGCCGACGACGATGTCCTCTTGCCCCGTGAGGCGGTGCAGCGTCGCCACGAAGCCGCTGAGCAGGCCCGTGAACAGGCTGACGCCGGCCTTGGTGCTCGCGATGCGCACGGCGCCGACCACGCGCCGGTCGAGCAGGCGCTCGGCGCGGCGCGAATTGAAGGTGCGGGCGGCCGGGCGGGGGCGGTCCAGCGGCAGGTCGAGCACGGGCTGCGTGTTGCCCGCGAAGCGCTCCAGCCAGTAGTCGATGTGCGCCTGCATGTCGGGGCTCGCGGCCGCGACGGCTTCCTCGGCGGCGAAGTCCGCGAAGAGCGGTGCGGCCTTGAGCTTCAGCCCGATGCCGGTTTCCTCGGCATAGAGGTGGCCCAGCTGCTCGGTGATGACCGCCCACGACCAGCCGTCGCAGACCACGTGGTGCGCCGACATCACGAGCTCGTGCTCGTCATCGCCCAGGCGGTACAGCACCGCCCGGAACAGCGGCCCGTGTTCGAGCGAGAACGGCGTGCAGACCGCCTCGTCGTGGGCCGCGTGCAGCGCCTGCGCGAGGGCTTCGGGCGCCAGCCCGCCCAGGTCGTGGCGGACCAGGTGGTTCCCGGCCGGGGGGCTGACCAGCATGAAGGTGCCGTCCGGCGAGATCGTGGCGCGCAGCGCCTGGTGGCGTTCGAGCAGCCGGTCGGTGGCGCGCGCCAAGGCGTCGCCGTCCAGCGCGCCGCGCAGGCGCAGCACGACCGACTCGTTGTAGGCCATCGAGGCCTCGGGGCTCAGCGTGGCGCCGAGCCAGATTTCGCGCTGCGACTCGGTGGTCGCAATGATGCATTCGACGAGGCCACCGCTCGCGGTGGGCTTGAGTGCGGCGTTCATGCTGCGGCCTTTCCGTTGATGAGGCGCTCGTGCAAGGCGGCGTCTTCGGGTACGTACCAGTACGGCTGGCCGTCGCTGTCGCGGGCCAGCACGCTGCCGTCCTCGGCGGGCTTGCGCGCGTCGAAGCGGGTGGGGGCGGGAGCGCGGCGCGGAAGGAAGCCGGATTCCTGCATCTCGGCGACCGACTCCTTGAAGGCGCGCTGCAGAAAGGCGATGTCCTCGGCGCTGTGCGCGCTCGTGAGGAAGCACGGGAAGTTGTCCAGGATGTGCACGCCGCGGCTGCGCATCATGGCGAACAGCAGGTCCTGCAGCGGCTGGTCCTCGAGCCAGCTCACGCGCCACAGCGACGCGAAATGGCGGATCTCGATCGGCGCGCCGACCTCCTGGCACCAGCCCGAGAGCTCCGTGGCCATGGCGGTCGTGCTGGCGGTGAGCCCGGCCTGCAGCGCGGGCCCGGCTTCCTTCAGGTGCGTGAGCGAGGCCTTGGCCGCCGCGAGCGCCAGCGGATGGCGCACGAAGGTGCCGGCGAAGTAGGTCACGCCCACGCCCGGGATCGAGTCGTCGCCGTACTGCCAGGCGCCGCCGTCGAGCGCGTCCATGAACTCGCGCTTGCCGGCGATCACGCCCACGGGGAAGCCGCCGCCGATCACCTTGCCGTAGGTGGCGAGGTCGGCGCGCACGCCGAACAGTTCCTGGGCACCGCCCAGCGCGCTGCGAAAGCCGGTGATGACCTCGTCGAAGATGAGGCAGCAGCCGTTCTTCGCGGTGACGTCGCGCACGTCGTGCAGGAACTCGCGCGGCTGGAAGTCGGGGCGGCGGCTTTGCACCGGCTCGACCAGCACGGCCGCCAGGTCCGCGGCGTTCTCGCGGATGAAGGCCAGCGCCTCGGGCGTGCCGTAGTCGAGCACGCGGATGTCGCCGAACATGCCGCTCATCACGCCGGGCGCGGCCGACAGGCCCTTGCCGCCCTTGCCGGCGCGCACCAGCACTTCGTCGAAGGTGCCGTGGTAGGAGCCCGTGAAGGCCACCACCGTGCTGCGCCCGGTGACGGTGCGCGCGATGCGCAGCGCCGCCATCACGGCTTCGGAGCCGGTGTTGCACAGGCCGGCGCGCTCGCTGCCCGTGAGTTCGCAGATGAGGCGGGTCACGTCGGCTGCGAGCGGATGCTGCGGTCCGATCTCGTAGCCCGCGTCGAGCTGGGCCCGCACGGCGTCCTGCACGAAATCGGGTTGCCAGCCGAACAGGTTCAGCCCGAAGCCATTGAGCGCGTCGACGTACTCGTTGCCGTCGAGGTCCCAGAGCCTGGAACCCTTGGAGCGCTCGATCACGATCTGGTAGGTGATCTCCTTGGTCAGCGGACGGAAGCCGTTGACCACGCGCGGATCGGCCATGTGGGCGCGGTTGTCCTCGGTGAAGCGCTTGCTCTTTGGCGTGCGCTCGACATAGCGCCGCACGAAGGTCGCCAGCCGCGCCTTCTGCCGCGCGCTGGGTTCGGCGGTGCGCTGGGTGTGGATGCGGGCGATGGCGCCGAAGGCCTTGTTGACGTCGTAGCGAAGCGGCGCCTCGGCGGGCGGCTGTGGCTGCGCGGCGGGCACGGCCTCGGCCGCCACGGGCACCGCTGCGACCGCCACCGGCGCGGCGGCGCCGGACAGGAGTGCAAGCTGCTGGCGCATCAGCTCCATCTGCTGCGCGATCACCTGGTTCAGCAGGCCGGTGGGCTGCGCAAGCCCTTGCGGTGGCGTTGGCATCGACACCTGCACAACGGATGTCGCAGGCATGGTGGGCATGGCGGGCACAGCCACCGGTTCGGCCTCGGGCGGCAGGCTCTGCAGCAGGTACGCGGCCAGCGCGTCGAAGCTGCGGTAGTTCTCCATCAGCTGGCGGAAGCTCAGCTCGACCTTGAAGCGCTTCTTGATCTGCGTGGCGGCCTGGGTCAGCGTGAGCGAGTCCATGCCGAGCTCGCCGAACGGGGCATGGCCCTCGGCCTGGGCCATGTCGATGCCCGAGATGTCTTCGAACAGGGCCCGCAATCGGCTGTCGACCGACGCCGCGCGCGACGCCTCGGGCGGCGGGGAAGAAGGCAGAGGAAGGTCAGGCGAGGGCGCTGCAGCGGTCACGATCGGCTCCAATGAAACAGGCAGGACGGGCGCAAGGGCGGGCGACACCGGCGCGGCGGGCGCGATGTCGACCCACAGGCGCTTGCGTTCGAACGGGTAGGTGGGCAGGCACACGCGCCGGGCGCCGGCGCGGGGTGCCAGCAGGGCGAGATCAACTTCGGCGCCGCAGGTCCACAGGCGTGCGGCGGCCAGGCGCAAGGTCCGGGTCTCGTCGGCCGGCTCGCCGTGCAGCAGCGACACCGCCACCGCGCCGGCCTTCGACGCCGGGGCCAGGCCTGGCAGGCGGTGCTGTCGCACCAGCGCGGCCAGCGTGTTGCGGGGGCCGACTTCCACGAACACCGGATGGGTGGCGTCGTCCGCCGCGCTCTGCAACGCGGGTGAGAAGCGCACGGTGCCGCGCAGGTGCTGCGCCCAGTAGGCCGGGCTCGTGGCCTGCGCGTCTTCGAGCAGGCGACCGGTGAACGTGGAGTAGAGGGGGATCTGCGGCGCGTGCAGCGCCACCTGGCTCACGAGCGCCTCGAAGGGCGCCACCGCGGCGTCCATCATGGCGGAGTGAAAGGCGTGCGAGGTCTGCAACAGCCGGCAGGCGACGCCCTCGGCTTCGAGCGCGGCCTGGAGTTCGGCGATGGCCTCGGTGGGGCCGGCAGCCACGCAGGCGCCGGGTGCGTTCTCCGCGGCGAGCGAGACCTGGGGCGAGGACGCGAGCCGCGAGGCCAGCGCGTCTGCGCCGAGCCGCACCGACAGCATCGTCCCGGCGGGCTGCGCCTGCATGAGCGCGCCGCGGCGGGCAATGAGCCGCGCCGCGTCTTCCAGGCGCATCACGCCGGCGATCACGGCCGCGACGAATTCGCCGACGCTGTGGCCGATCAGCGCGTGCGGGCGCAGGCCCAGTGACAGCAGCCGCCGCGCGAGCGCGTACTCGAGCGTGAAGAGCGCGGGCTGCGTGACGGCTGTCGGCGCGAGCGCCTGCGGGTCGTCTGCGAACATGCGCTCGCGCAGGTCGAAGTCCAGCGCGCCCTCGAAGGCGCGCAGGCAGTTGTCGAACGCGGCCGCGAACACCGGATCGCCGGCATGCAGCGCGCGGCCCATGCCCGGGTACTGCGCGCCCTGGCCCGGGAACATCAGCACGGGCTGCGGCGCGCGCTCGGCGATCCGGTCGCTCACGCGCCACGCCGTGTTCTCCGAGCGCAAGGCCTCGATGGCCTGCGCCGCATCGCCGGCCACCACGGCGCGGCGGAAGGCATGGGCCTTGCGGCCGACGCACAGGGTGAACGCCGCGTCGGCCAGGCAAAGCCCGGGCTGTTCCTCCAGGTGCGTTGCCAGTTGCTGCGTCGCGACCGCCAGCGCGGCCTCCGAGCGGGCCGACAGCGCCAGCACGTGGACGCCCGGCTGCGTGGTGCGCGCCTGCCGCGCCGGCGCTTCCTCGAGCACGACGTGCGCGTTGGTGCCCCCGACGCCGAACGAGCTGACGCCCGCGCGGCGCGGCAGCGCGGCCCGCGGCCACGGCTGCAGCTGGTTGCTCACGTGGAACGGCGTGCGTGCGAAGTCGATCGCCGGGTTCGGTGCCGTGAAGTGCGCGGTGGGCGGAATCAGTTCGTGGTGCAGCGACAGCGCCGTCTTGATGAGGCCGGCGGCGCCCGCGGCCGTGACCATGTGGCCCACGTTGCTCTTGAGCGAGCCCAGCGTGCAGTAGCCCCGCGCGTCGGTGTGCTCGGCGTAGGCGACGGCCAGGGCCTCGACCTCGACCGGGTCGCCCATCGGCGTGGCGGTGCCGTGCGCTTCCACGTAGGAAATGCTGCGCGCGTCCACGTCCGCCGCGGCCAGCGCGGCGCGGATCACGGCCGCCTGGCCGTCCACGCTGGGCGCGGTGAAGCTGGCCTTGGCGCCGCCGTCGTTGTTGACGCAGGCGCTGCGCAGCACGGCATAGACGGTGTCGCCGTCGGCCTGCGCGTCGGACAGCCGCTTGAGCAGCACCACGGCGGCACCGTCGCTGAACACGGTGCCTTTGGCCTGCGCGTCGAAGCTGCGCGTGTGGCCGTCGGGCGAGAGCATCGAGCCCTCGTTGTAGAGGTAGCCGCTGCGGGGCGGGCAGGTGACCGAGGCGCCGCCCGCCAGCGCCATGTAGCACTGGCCCGTGCGCAGCGCGTGGAAGGCCTGGGCCACCGCGACCAGCGAGGTCGAGCACGCGGTGTTGACGCTCACCGCCGGCCCGCGCAGGTTGAGCCGGTTGGCCACGCGGGTGGTGATGTAGTCCTTCTCGTTGGCCAGCATCACCTGGAACTCGCCGACGGCCTCCACGAGGTCGGGCCGCGAGGCGACGTGGCGCTGGAAGTAGGTCGCGTTGTACGTGCCCGCATACACGCCCACCGGGCCCGGCGCTTCGTCGGGCACGTAGCCCGCGCGCTCCAGACACTCCCAGCAGATCTCGAGGAACACGCGGTGCTGCGGGTCCATGAGCGCGGCTTCCTTCGGGCCGATGCCGAAGAAGGCGGCATCGAAGCCCTCGATGCCGTCGATCACGCCGCGCGCCCGCACGTAGGCCGGGTCGCGGCGCAGCGACTCGCCGACGCCGGCGTCCAGGCTGGCGTCATCGAAGAAGCTGATGGTGTCGCGCCCGGCGACGAGGTTGTCCCAGAACTGCTCCACATCGCCCGCGCCGGGGAAGCGACCGGCGGTGGCGATGAGAGCGATGGGCTCGGGGACGCTGGCGGCGTCCTCGCGCACGGGCACGGGTTGCGGCGCCTGCGGCGCCTCGCCAGCCGACTGCAACTGCGCCGCGATGGCGCCTGGCGTCGGGTGGCGGAAGAAGAGGTTGGTCGACAACGGCGGCGCGCCCTCGCGCTGCAGGTCCGCCAGTACCTGCAGCACCAACAGCGAGCTGCCGCCCAGGTCGAAGAAGTTGTCGTGGCGCCCGGCCTTGTCGATGCCCAGCGCGCGCGCGAAGGCGTCGCACACCTGCTGCTCGAGCGCGTCGCGCGCGGCCTCGAAAGGCTGCGCGAGTTCGGGGCGCTCGGCGGCCGGCTCGGGCAAGGCATTGCGGTCGAGCTTGCCGTTGGGCGTGACGGGGAGTTGCGCAAGCCACACCTGCGCCGACGGAAGCATCACCGCGGGCAGGCGGGTCGCCAGGTGCGCGCGCAGCGTGTCCCACGCCAGCTTCTGCGTGCGCGCGACCAGGTAGGCGACCAGGCGCAGCTGGCCGTCGCGACCGGGCCGCGCGATCACCGCGCAGGACTGCACCGCGGGGTGCGCGAGGATGGCCGCCTCGACCTCGCCGGTCTCGATGCGGTGGCCGTGGATCTTGACCTGGCCGTCGATGCGGCCGATGAACTCGAGGGTGCCGTCGGGCAGCCAGCGGGCGAGGTCGCCGGTGCGGTAGAGCCGCTCGCCCGGCGCGCCGAAGGGGTCGGGCACGAAGCGCGCGGCCGTGAGTTCGGGCTGGCCCAAATAGCCGCGCGCCAGGCCGTGTCCGCCGATGCACAGCTCGCCCACGAGTCCGCTGGGCAGCAGCTCGAGCGTCGGGCTCAGCACGCGCAGCACGGTGTCCTTGATCGGGCGCCCGAGCGGTACCGAGCGCGGGCCCGCTGCGATCGCGGCGCGCTCGATGCGGTGGGTGGTCGCGAAGGTCGTGCACTCGGTCGGCCCGTAGCCGTTGCTGAGCGTGAGCCCGGGGAGTGCGTCGAGCGCGCGCCGCACATGGGGTACCGACAGCGCCTCGCCGCCGGTGAACAGGTGCGCCAGGCCCGCGAGGTGCTGCGGATCGCCATCGACCACGGCGTTGAAGAGCGAGGCCGTGAGCCAGGCGGTGTGGACCTCGTGGCGGGCGATGGTGCGTGCGAGGCCGGCGCCGGTGGGTACCCGTTCGCCGTGGATCACGCAGCGCCCGCCGTTGAGCAACGGCCCCCAGACTTCGAGCGTCGAGGCATCGAAGGCAAGCGGCGCCGCGTGCAGCATCGCGCGCCCCGGTGCGAGCTCGATGTAGTCGACATCGACGACCAGCCGCAGGATGGCGCGATGGCTGATCTCGATGCCCTTGGGTACGCCGGTCGAGCCCGAGGTGTACATGAGGTACGCCAGCGATTCGCCGTCGAAGGCCGGCGGTGTCCACGGCGCGGGGGCCGCGCCGTCTTCGGGCGCGTCGATCCGCACGGCGGTGCAGTGGGCCGGCACGAGAGAGGCCAGTGCCTCGATCGTCACGACCCGGGTCACGCCGGCCTGGTCGAACATCGTGGCGACGCGTTCGGGCGGGAAGTCGGTGGGTACCGGCACGTAGGCCGCGCCCGCCTTGAGGATGCCGAGCATGGCGACGATGGCGGCCATCGAGCGCTCGAACACCATCCCGACGGGGTCGCCTGCCTGCACGCCCGACTGCTGCAGACGCTGTGCGAGCCGGTCGCTGCGCGCGTCGAGCTCGGCGTAGGTCATCGTTTCGTCGCCTTCCACCAGCGCCACCGCGTCGGGCGTGGCCGCGGCCCGGCGGCCGAACACGGCGGGCACGGTGAGCGACAGGTCGGGCGCGGCGGGCGGCGTGGCCCAGGCGGCGAGCTGGTCGCGGCGGTCGGCGTCGGGCAGGGCGCGGATGTTGTGGAGCGCCGCACCGGGATGCACCAGCAGATCGGAGGCGGTGTCGGCGATGGCTGCGAGCAGGCGGCTGGCGCAGGGCGCGTCCATCAGGCTCGCGTCGACGTCCAGATGCAGGCTGGCGGGGAGTTCTGTCCGGGCTTCGAGCCGCAGGGGCGGCAGGGTGTCGGCGGTGTGCGGCGTGGCTCGCCGGTCGAGGTCGAGCCGGGTCAGCCACGCGCTCGCGGTGCCGGGCAGCGACGTCGGCATGCCTTGCGGCCCCGGCAGGGCCGCGCCCAGCCAGCGCGATTGCAGCAGCAGCCAGGCACCCACGAAGAGCGTGTCCGGCAGGTACCCCGTGGTGCCCAGCGAGGCGAGCCAGCGCTGCGCGAACCCGGCTTCGAGGACCAGCGAGACGCCGAGCCGTTCGCCTGCCGCCGTGCGCGTGGGCGGCGACACGAACAGATCGCCCAGCGCGGCCAGCGAGACCACGGCGGCCTCCGGCGACGAAGCAATGTGGGTTTCCATGCAATTACCCGGCTGCAGACTGTGAATGGAAAATTCAATTGAAGGAATCGAATTGATTTCAATTGGATTTGGTTCTTGGTTTGTCGCGATCCTATGAACTTGGTGAGCCTTCTGTTTGGCTCTTTTCTCCATGTTTAAATTTTGATATAAATATTTCCGAATCGAACTACCTAAGCCATGACATTTGAGGTACCAAGGCCATTTGTAGTGGGCGTTTTGTCACCCCTGTAGGAAGCCATGATGGAACGTCGATTCAAAAAAATGGCCATTCTTCTTCGCTATGTCTGCAGACCTGCGAGTCTGAGTTTCGGCATCAATTCGATGAAAATTTCTAAAGTCAGACAAGTTTTGACGATTGACAAGAAACTTTTCGCGAATTGAGACAGTTGGAAGGAATCGGCATTCGAGCGTTGAGCACTCAGAATGGGGTAGATATTTTTCTTCCGTGGAATGGATTTTTGTCTTTTGGGTAATTCGAGGGTGAATTTGAAAATTCTCAAAGGGCCTAAAAGATCTAATGAAAAATGTTACTTGTCATCTGATTTTTGGTGCCTGGGTTGCAATTTTTTTCGTGGTTCTTGGTGATCATTGAAATTCAAATGATGTCCATTGTTTTAATGAAATAGAGAGCAATGGGGGTCGAGGTACTTTCCCCTCTGTCAGCGCACGGAGCGCGGGGATGCATTGCGACAATCGCCGGCAAATTTCGGAAAGGCGGTCGCGCCATGGGTACCGGCATTGATCCCGGCTGATTTCTGTCGCGCCGGCCGGAAGGCCCGAACCGGGTCCGGGCATCGATGCAGCGGGCCCGTCATTTCGTCCGCAATTCACCGCCGGACCGCGGCGCGAATGCTTTGCGGGCACGGGTTTTCAGGCCGGACGGACGGCGTTTTTCTCGACGCGACCGGCGGATCGTGGGGGCCGCGCCAGGTACCCGGTCCCAGGCAGGCGCTTTGTCACGCTCGCATGCACGCCGGGCAGGGCGCATGGCTCCCTCACCAAAGGGCGCTTCGCTCATGTGCGAAGGCGCGGCGATGCCTAGACTGGCCCTGCCATGCATCGTCCACTGTGATCCTCCCTGTGTGGTGTGGGAGGGGCGAGGACACAGCAGCGTGCGTGGCCCTGTTGCTGGAACGCCTGGGCGAAGGCCTGTTGTCGGTGCGCACCGACGACGCCTTCCGCCACGGGCCGCTTGCAGGCGCGTGAAAGCGCGCTAGAACGACGAGATGGAACGAAGGAGTGCAGCCATGGCCACCCAACCCGATCTTCCGTCTCCGATCACGCCCGACCTGCCGGTCGAGCCCGACGAAGGGCCGGAGCACGCGCCCGACGAGCCCACCGACCCCGAGCCGCCGCCGAGCGCGAGATAGGCAGAGCGCCCGTCGCGCCGCGCTAAGCTCGCGCGATGGATGAAATCGATTGCGCCGTCATCGGTGCCGGCGTGGTGGGTCTGGCCGTGGCGCGCGCATTGGCGCTCGCGGGCCGGGAGGTGCTGGTGCTGGAGTCCGAAGGGGCCATCGGCACGGGAACGAGTTCCCGCAACAGCGAGGTGATCCACGCGGGCATCTACTACCCGCAGGGATCGTTGAAAGCGACGCTGTGCGTGGAAGGACGCGACGCGCTGTACAGCTACGCGCAGGCGCGCGGCGTGCCGCACAGCCGTTGCGGCAAGCTCATCGTGGCGACCTCGGCCGAACAGGTGGGGCAGCTCGACGCGATCCGCGCCAAGGCCGCGGCCAACGGCGTGGGCGACTTGGTGCTGCTCACCGCGCAGCAGGCCAACGCGATGGAGCCGCAGCTGCATTGCGTGGCGGCGCTGCATTCGCCGAGCACGGGCATCGTCGACAGCCACGCGCTGATGCTGGGCCTGCTCGGCGACCTCGAGAACGCGGGCGGCATGCTGGCGCTCAAGTCGCCCATCGAACGCGCCGAATGCGTGGATGGGGCCGTCGTGCTGATCGCCGCCGACGGCACGGCCCTGCGTTGCCGCACCGTGGTCAATGCCGCGGGGCTGGGTGCGCCGGCGCTGGCGCGCCGCTTCGAAGGCATGCCGGCGTCGGTGGTGCCGCGCGAGCACTTCGCCAAGGGCAGCTACTTCACGCTCGCGGGCCGCGCGCCGTTCGGCCGGCTCATCTATCCCGTGCCGGAGCCGGGCGGGCTCGGCGTGCACCTGACGCTCGACCTCGGCGGGCAGGCCAAGTTCGGGCCCGACGTGCAGTGGGTCGAGACGGCCGACGACCTCGTGGTCGATCCCGCACGCGGTGAACGCTTCTACGACGAGGTGCGCCGGTACTGGCCGGCGTTGCCCGACGGCGCGTTGATCCCGGGCTATGCCGGCATGCGTCCGAAGATCTCGGGGCCGGAGGAGCCCGCGGCCGATTTCGTGATCGCGGGGCCGGCGTCGCATGGGGTGTCGGGGCTGGTCCATCTCTTCGGCATCGAGTCGCCCGGACTCACCAGTTGCCTGGCCATCGGACGGCACGTGGCGGACCTGCTCGCCGACGCCTGATGCATGCACTCGGGCACAACTGAGCACATCTGTCGCGCATGAGGGGCTTTCGAGCCTGTAACATGACAGCACGCCATATGCTGGCGTGAAGCCGCCGGCGCGGTGCCGGTGTCATCACGGAGGAAAGATTCCAATGAGTGCATCCAACAATCTTGAAGCAGCAGCCGAAGACATCGCAAGCGACGTGCGCGGCGTGCTGGCCAGCAAGGACCTGGATTCGGTTCCCCACATCAAGGCGCTGCGCCAACGCATCGACACCAAGCTCGCCATCGCGCGCGAGCTGGCTTCCGAAAAGAGCAAGCTGGCCGCCAAGAAGGCGCGCCAGGCGGCCACCGCCACCAACACCTACGCCCACGACGAACCTTGGCAGGTTGCCGGCGCCGCACTGGCCGTCGGCGTGCTGGTGGGCCTGTTGCTTGGCCGCCGCTGAGCGTCACTGCACCGGCCCGAGCGCGCACCGCCGTCCCTTCGTTCGCCGTCGCCACGCTGTGGCCGGTGAGGGCGGAGGCGGCGCATGAGACTGCTGTCCCTGTTCGGGCTCGATGCCCGCATCCGCCGGTTGCGCATCGCCGCCGCCGAAGGTGCGCTGGCGGCCGAGGACCGGGTGCAGTTGCTGCGCATGGCCTGGGAGGACGAGAAGCAGCGGCTGAAGCTGACCCTCGTCCTGGTCGTCGCCGTGCTGGGGCTGACCACCGTCGCGGTGGCGCTGCTCTCGATGGCGGTGGTCGTGCATTACTGGGACACGCCGTACCGCGTCACCGCCGCCTGGGTGGTGGCCGGTGTCTGGGCGGTGCTGTGGCTGGCGGCCGTCGTCGGCCTGATGCGCAGCCTGAGCAATGCCTCCAACAGCTTCGTTCCGACCTTTCAGGAGTTCGAGCGCGACTGGGCCTGGGTCCAGGACCGCTTCAACCTCGGCAAGGACCCGGAGCTGGACGACGAAGCGCCGCGTCCGCCGCGCCCCGCCACGCGTGAAGAGCTGCTGGCCCGCATGGACCGCCAGCGCGAGCGCATCGCCACCCTGCAGGGCGGTCGCGAGACGCAGCCGGCCTCGGGCGAGCCCGTCAATGAATCGGCCGCGGCAACCGCGTTGCGCATTGCGCGCGAACACCCGGTGGCCGCCGGGGTGGTCGCTGCCGCTGCTGTGGCGGTGATCCGTCCGAAGCGGCTGCTGCGCTGGGCCACGGTCATTGCACCGGTGCTCTGGCGCATGCGCTGAGCGACCGGCAGCAAGAAGAACGGACTCAGGCCTTGCGGCGATCCTGCTGCAGCGCCTGGGCTGTTTCGCGGACCAGCCCGGGGCCGCGATAGATCAGGCCGGTGTAGATCTGCACCACGTCCGCTCCCGCGGCGATCTTGGCCTTGGCATCGGCCGCACTCAGGATGCCGCCCACCCCGATGATCGGAAAGTCCTTGCCCAGCGCCGCGCGCAGTTGCTCGATGACGCGGTTGCTGGCTTCGCGCACCGGCGCGCCCGAAAGGCCGCCGGCTTCCTGTGCGTGCGGCAGGCCGGCCACCGCGTCGCGTGCGAGCGTGGTGTTGGTGGCGATCACGCCGTCCATGCCGTGGCGTTGCAACGTGGCGGCAATCACCGCGACCTGGGCGTCGTCGAGGTCGGGTGCAATCTTCACGAACAGAGGCGCGCGCTTGCCGTGGCGCGTGGCCAGCGCTTCGCGCCGCTCGGCCACGGCGCCCAGCAGGGCGTCGAGCGCTTCGTCGCTCTGCAGCGAGCGCAGGTTGGCCGTGTTGGGGCTGGAGATGTTGATCGTCACGTAGTCCGCGTGCGGGTAGACGCCGTCCAGGCAGGCCAGGTAGTCGTCCACCGCGCGCTCGATCGGCGTGGCTGCGTTCTTGCCGATGTTCAGGCCCAGCAGCATCGGCGACTTGCTGGCGCTGGCCTGCTTGCGAAAGCGCGCCTTCTGCACGTTGGCCAGGAAGGCGTCGAGCCCTTCGTTGTTGAAGCCCAGGCGGTTGATCAGCGCATCGCGCTGTGGCAGGCGGAACATGCGCGGCTTCGGGTTGCCGGGCTGGCCCTTGGGCGTGACCGTGCCGACCTCGACGAAACCGAAGCCCATGGCCGCGAAGGCGTCGATGCAGCGGGCGTTCTTGTCCAGCCCGGCGGCCAGGCCGACGCGGTTGGGGAAATTCAGGCCCGCGAGCTGGATCGGGTCTTCGACGCGCGTCGCCGCGTAGGCGCAGGCCAATGGCGTGTTCTGGGTGCGGGCCAGCCCGTCGAGGGTGATTTCATGGGCGTGCTCGGGGTCGAAACCGAACAGAAAAGGGCGGGCCAGGCCATAGAGCGAAGAGGGCAACAGCAGGGGCATCGGATAATTCTCGACTTCAATGAGCCAAGGATTCTCCGCGATGACCGCACCCGCCTCCCCAACCCCTCTTTCCCAGGATGAACTCAAGGCCCAGGTCGGCCTTGCCGCGCTGGCCTACGTGGTCAAGGGCGAGATCGTCGGCGTGGGCACCGGCTCCACGGTCAACAAGTTCATCGACGCGCTGGCCACGATCAAGGACGAGATCAAGGGCGCCGTCTCCAGTTCGGTCGCGTCCACCGAGCGCCTGCGCGCACTGGGCATCCCGGTGTTCGACAGCAACGAGGTGGAAGAGCTGGCCGTCTACATCGACGGCGCCGACGAGATCGACCACCGGGGCTTCATGGTGAAGGGCGGCGGCGCGGCGCTCACGCGCGAGAAGATCGTCGCGGCGCAGTCCAAGCGCTTTGTCTGCATTGCCGACGCCTCCAAGCTGGTCGAGACGCTCGGCGCGTTTCCGCTGCCGGTGGAAGTGATTCCGATGGCCGCGCGCCGCGTGATGCGTCAGTTCGCCGGCCTGGGCGGCATCGCCCAGGTGCGCGAGAAAGACGGCCTGCCGCTGGTGACCGACAACGGCCAGCACATCGTCGACGTCACCGGCCTGCGGATCACCGACCCGCGCGCCTTCGAATCCGAAGTGAGCCAATGGCCCGGCGTGGTGACGGTGGGGGTCTTCGCCCACCAGAAGGCCGACGTGTGCCTGCTGGGCACGGCGTCGGGCGTGAAGACGTTGCAGTTCGCCGGCTGAGCGGCGGCGATGCAGCACGGGGGCGAGGCCCCCGTCGTCTCTAGAACTTGATGCCGGCCGGGTTGTTCGGGCCCGGTGCGTTCGAGGGCGGTGCCGGCGCGGGGTTCGGCGGCTGCAGGGGCGTGTCGGTCGCACGGGGTGCGGCCGCCGCCGGTGCCTGCTGCGCGACGAGCGGGCGCGCTGCGGGCGGGCGGTAGCCCGGGGGCAGGCTGTTGCTCTTGGGATAGCCGGCCGCGTCGAGGTAGCGCGACCATTCCACGTCCGAGAAGCCCTTGAGCTGCTGCGACCCGACGGTCAGCAGCGGCAGCGCGTTCTGTCCGCTCAGGCGCTGAAGGGCGTCGACGTCCTCGTTGCTCTTGATGGTGCGTTCCTCGAAGGGAATGCCGCGCGTGGTGAGCAGCGTGCGCGCTTCGTTGCAGGGGCCGCAGCCTTCGCCGCTGTACAGCGTGACGGGGTAGCGCTGTGCCACCTGGCGCAGTTCGTAGGGAAGCCCGCTGTTCGTCGGCGCGTTGACGCCGGCCGGCTGGGGCCCGCCCGTCGGTGCGTTGGTGACGACAGGGGGCTGGTCCGAGAACGTGACCTTGCCGTTCTTGTCGACCTGGCGGTAGACCGTCTGCGCCAGCACGCTGGCGGTCGACAACACGAGGACCAGGCCGATCAGGCCGCGCATCGGGAGTTTGTAAAAAGTCGGATACATATCTCCCGAGTATCGCAAGCTTCAGCGCCGTATCAAGCGGGCTGGGCCTGGGCCATGCCCTGATGTCGCAGCAGCGCATCAAGCTGCGGCTCGCGGCCCCGGAAGGCCTTGAACGAATCCATGGCGCTGCGGCTGCCGCCGGCCTCCAGGATGGCCTGACGGTATCGGCGGCCGGTCTCGATGTTGGGCTCGCCGTCGGCGCCCACGGTTTCCTCGAAGGCCGCGTAGGCGTCGGCGCTCAGCACCTCGGCCCACTTGTAGCTGTAGTAGCCGGCCGCGTAGCCGCCCGAGAAGATGTGGCTGAAGGTGTTCGGCGTGCGGCTGAAGGGCGGCGAGGGCATCACGGCCACTTCGGCGCGCACCTGACCGAGCAGCGCCATCACGGCGCCCGGTGCGGCGGCGGCGGCCTGGTGCTCGGTGTGCAGCAGCATGTCGAACAGCGAGAACTCGATCTGGCGCAGCGTCTGCAGCCCGCTCTGGAAGTTCTTGGCGGCGGTCATCTTGTCGAAGAGCGCGCGCGGCAGCGGCTCGCCGGTGTCGACGTGGGCCGTCATGTGGGCGAGCACGTCCCACTCCCAGCAGAAGTTTTCCATGAACTGGCTCGGCAGCTCGACCGCGTCCCACTCGACGCCGCTGATGCCCGACACGTCGCGCTCGTTCACCTGCGTGAGCATGTGGTGCAGGCCGTGGCCGAACTCGTGGAAGAGGGTGGTCACGTCGTCGTGCGTGAGCAGTGGCGGCTTGCCGTCGACGCCGCTGGCGAAGTTGCACACCAGCTGCGCGACCGGCGTCTGCAGCACGCCGTCGTCGGGGCGCAGCCAGCGGGCGCGCACGTCGTCCATCCAGGCACCGCCGCGCTTGGCGGCGCGGGCGGAGGGGTCGAGGTAGAACTGGCCGACCTTCTGGCCGGCGCGCTCGATGCGGTAGAACTCGACGCTCGGGTGCCAGGTGGGCGCGTTGTCGCGGCGGATCGACACCTCGAACAGCGTCTCGACGATCTTGAACAGGCCGGCCATCACCTTGGGGGCGGGGAAGTACTGCTTCACCTCCTGCTCGCTGAAGGCGTAGCGCGCTTCCTTGAGCTTCTCGCCGACGTAGGTCCAGTCCCAGGCCTGTGGGTCGAGGAGGTTCAGCTGTTCGGCCGCGAAGGCGCGCAGGTCGGCCAGGTCGCGCTCGCCGTAGGGCTTGGCCTTGGCGGCGAGGTCGCGCAGGAACTTGACGACCTGCTCGGGCGATTCGGCCATCTTGGGCACGACCGAGAGTTCGCCGAAGTTCTTGTAGCCCAGCAGCTTCGATTCTTCCTCGCGCAGCGCGAGGATCTCGGTGATGAGCGTGGTGTTGTCGAACTTCGGATCGCCGAGTTCGCTGGCGCGCGTGACGTAGGCGCGGTACAGGGTTTCGCGCAGTGCGCTGCTCTTGGCGAACTGCATCACCGGCAGGTAGCACGGCATCTTGAGCGTGAGCTTGTAGCCCTTCTTGCCTTCGGCCTCGGCGGCCGCGCGCGCGGCGCTCACCACGTCTTCGGGCACGCCGTCGAGTTCACCCAGCTGCGCGTAGTGCGCGAAGGCGTCGGTGGCGTCGAGGGCGTTCTCGCTGAACTTCTGGCTCAGCTCGGCCTGGCGTTCCTGGATGTCGGCAAAGCGCTGCTTGGCCTCGCCCTGCAGCTCGGCGCCGCCGAGCACGAAGTTGCGCACGGCGTTCTTGTGCGCCTGGCGCTGCTCGGGGTTGAGCGTGGCCGGGTCGATGGCCTTGTACTTGGCGTACAGGCGCTCGTCGGAACCCAGGCGCGTCCAGAAGGCGGTGACGCGCGGCATGGCCTCGTTGTAGGCGGCGCGCAGCTCGGGCGTGTCGACCACGGCATTGAGGTGGCCCACGGCGCCCCAGGCGCGGCTGAAACGTTCGGAGGCCACGTCGAGCACCTTGGAGATCGCGATCCAGTCGGCCGGGAATTCGGGCGCCGTCACCGTCTGCAGCGCGGCCTCGGCATCGGCCAGCAGCGCGTCGACCGCGGGCGACACGTGTTCGGGCTTGATGCGGTCGAACAGGGGGAGGTCGGTGAAGTCGAGGAGCGGATTGGTCATGTGAAAGATCCTGGGCGAGCGTAGCGAAGCCATTTCGGGAACCACCGCGGAACCGGCTTTGCCGGGCCGCCGGTGGTGCCCCTTGAGGGGGAGGCGGCTACACGCAGTGAGCCAACAACGGGATGGTTCTTATCTTGCGGCGCGTTCGGCCGCTTCAAGGGTGTTGACCAGAAGCATCGCGCGCGTCATGGGGCCGACGCCGCCGGGCACGGGGGTGATCCAGCCGGCCACTTCCTTCACACCGTCGAAATCGACGTCGCCGGCCAGCTTGCCGTCGGCCTTGCGGTTCATGCCCACGTCGATGACGACCGCGCCGGGCTTCACCATGTCGGCGGTCAGCAGGTCGAGCTTGCCCACGGCGGCGACGACCACGTCGGCCTGGCGCGTGAGGGCTCCCAGGTCTTTCGTGGCGCTGTGGCAGACGGTCACGGTGGCGCTCTTGGCCAGCAGCATCATGGCCATGGGCTTGCCGACGATGTTGCTGCGGCCGATGACCACGGCGTGCTTGCCGCGCAGGTCATAGCCGATCGATTCGAGCATCTTCATGCAGCCGTGCGGCGTGCAGGGCCAGAAGCCCGGGGCACCGGTCATCAGCGCGCCGGCGCTGGCCACGTGGAAGCCGTCGACGTCCTTGGCGGGCGAGATGGTCTCGATGACCTTCTGGCTGTCCATGTGCTTGGGCAGTGGCAGCTGCACCAGGATGCCGTGCACCTTGGGGTCGTCGTTGAGGGCGCGGATGCGCGCCAGCAGGTCGGCTTCGCTCAGGTCGGCGGGGTAGGTCTCGAGCGTGGCCGAGAGGCCGGTCTCGGTGCTGTCGTTGACCTTGTGCTTGGTGTAGACCTGGCTCGCCGGATCGCTGCCCACCAGGATGATGGACAGGGCCGGGTTCACGCCGCGGGCCTTCAGCGCAGCGGTGCGGCCGGACACCTCGGCGCGGATGGTTTTGGCGAGGGCGTTGCCGTCGATCAGTTGGGCGGTCATCGGTTTTGATTTTCCAAGTAAAAACGCCCGCTTGCGCAGGCGTGGGGAAGGTGCGTGGCTATCGCAGGGATAGCTGCAGCTCAGGAGGCCTTGGCGGCTGGGGCCGCTTGCCCGAGCGCGATCTTGAGCAGATCGGCCACGGTGTTGGCGTTGAGCTTTTCCATGATGTTGGCGCGGTGCGCCTCCACCGTCTTGATGCTGATGCCCAGGTCGTCGGCGATCTGCTTGTTCAGGCGGCCGGCGACGATGCGCTCGAGCACCTGCGCCTCGCGGCCGGTGAGCTTGGACAGCAGCGCGTCGCGGCTGGCCGACTGCTGGTGCTGCGTGAAGGCGCCGCGTGCGTGTTCGAGCATGCGCTCGACCAGCGACACCAGCTCTTCGTCGTTGAAGGGCTTCTGGATGAAATCCATCGCGCCCTTCTTCATGCTGTCGACCGCCATCGGCACGTCGCCGTGGCCGGTGATGACCACGATCGGCAACGGAGAACGCCGTTCGATCAGCCGATCCTGCAATTCGAGGCCGGTCATGCCGGCCATGCGGATATCGACGATCAGACAGGCGACTTCGCGCGGGTCGTATCGGGAGAGAAAGGATTCGGCGGACTCGAAACAGCGGACTCTGTAGTCCTTGCCTTCGAGCAGCCATTGCAGCGAATCGCGTACGGCTTCGTCGTCATCGACGACATAGACCGTGCCCTTCTTCGGAATCAAACTCATGCAGGTACCTTTGCCTCGTCGCTTGCTACGGAACTGATAGCGTCCAACACCGGAATCCAGAAGGAAAAACGGCATCCGATCACATCCGGGCCATTGTAGATGTTCTCCGCCTGCATCCGGCCGCGGTGCGACTCGACGATGGTGCGGCACAGGTTGAGCCCGATGCCCATGCCCTCGGGCTTGGTGGAGAAGAAGGCCTCGTAGAGCCGGTCCATGACCTCGGGCGAGAGGCCCTTGCCCGTGTCCTGCACCGAGAACTCGATGGCATTGTGCCCCTCGATCACCTTGGGCAGTACGCGCAACTCGACGCTGCGGCGCGCCAGCGGGCGGTCGGCGATGTCGATGGATTCGGCCGCGTTCTTCAGCAGATTGACCATCACCTGCTCGATGAGGATCGGGTCGACGCGCACCACCGGCAGCCGCGCGGCCACGTAGTGGTTCAGGCGCACGTTGCGCCGGCGCAGTTCGATGCCCGCGAGTTCGACCGCCTCGCTCACCATGGTGGCGACGTCAGCCGGCGTGCGGTTGGGTTCGCTGCGCTTCACAAAGGAGCGGATGCGCTGGATGATCTGGCCCGCGCGCTGCGCCTGCTTCGAGGTTTTTTCGAGCGCGGCGAGCAGGGCGTCGTTGTCGATCGTCTGCCCCTTGATGCGCGACATCATCCCGTTGCAGTAGTTGGCGATGGCCGTGAGCGGCTGGTTGAGCTCGTGCGCCACGCTGGAGGCCATTTCGCCCATGGTGATCAGGCGGCTCGCGGCCTGGGCCTTGTCGGCCTGCGCGGCGGCCTGCTCTTCGGCGTCGCGGCGCGGCGTGATGTCGGTGGCGATCACCAGCTGCGCCAGGCGGCCGTCGACCCAGGTCAGGTAGCGCGAGCGCACCTCGAGCCACTTGCCTAGGTGCGGCACGAAGATCTCGTTGTTCGCGGTCTGGGCGGCGGTGAGGGTGTCGATGGGCAGGCCGGCGTAGGGGTCGACGTCGTCCAGGCCTTCGTCGTGCGCGTTCGACGGCGGCACGCCGGCCTGCGCCACCATGCCCAGGTGGCCCACGGTGTCGGAGCCGAACCACAGTCGGTACAGCTTGTTGGCGAACAGCAGTTCTTCGCTGCCGATGGGCGCCACCGACACGGCGGCGTCGAGCGCCTCGAGCACGGTGGTGAAGCGTTCGTACGAGGCGGACAGCTGCTCGCGGATGCGCGTCGGCTCGGTGATGTCGGTCATCGACGTCATCCAGCCGGTCTGGTGGCCGCGCGCGTCGATCAGCGGCGACACGTACAGGCGGGCGTTGAACACGCTGCCGTTCTTGCGCTTCACGCGCACCTGGAAGCCGCCGGGCAGGGCGCGGCCGTGCAGTTCTTCTTCGAGGCGCTCGTTCATCACCTCGCGGTCGGATTCGAGCCAGTAGGGGAAGGGCGGCGTCTGGCCGACGAGCTCGTCTTCGCTCCAGCCCGTCATGGCGCAGAACGCGGCGTTCACGTAGGTGATGCGGCCTTGCAGGTCGAGCACGCGCATGCCGGTGAGCATGGAGTTTTCCATCGCGCGGCGGAAGTTGGTCTCGGCGACCAGCCGCTGCTGCGCCTGCAGGCGGCGGCGCGTGTGGCGCCAGGTGCCGATCAGCATCCAGCTGGTCATCACGCTGAGGGCGCACACGAGCCAGAAGAGGCCGTTGCCCACCACGCCCTGCGAGGTGCGGTAGGCCTGCGCGCGCAGCATCAGCGCATTGCCCACGGGCGACACCGGCACTTCGTATTCGTTGGTGGCTTCGGTCCAGGGCAGCAGGCGAGTGCCGCTGTTCTTCAGCGGCGTGGTGTTGCCGGCGATGACGTTGCCCTTGGCGTCGAGCAGCGACACGGCATAGCGCGCCTGCACCTCGGAAGGCATGCCGTAGCGCAGCAGGCCGTCGATGGAGAACTCGCCGAGCACGACGCCGGCGAACAGGCCCTGGTCGAACAGCGGAATGTGCAGCTGCAGCATCGCGGCCGGTTCGCCGCCGGCCACGGGCTGCGAGTACACCGGCTGGCGCAGCTCGCGCGCCAGCGCGTAGTTGCTTTCGATGTCGCCGGGGCGCAGCACGTCGCCGATCAGGTGCTGTTGCGCCGGATGCACGCTGGGTGCGGCATAGCCGGCCTTGAAGCGGCGGCGGTCGTCGATCCAGCTGATGGTCTGCAGCTCGGGGAACTGGCTCACGAGCGACTCGGCGCGGCTCGTGAACTCGACCGGATCGATCTCGCGGTTGGAGGCATCGCGCGCGATGCGCATCAGCTGTTCCTGCCGCTCCAGCAGGCGCAGGCGCATGCGCTGTTGCGCGTACTCGACATCGCGCCGCACCGACTCCTGCTCGCGCTCGACTTCTTCGGAGCGCAGGTACCAGAACGCCGACACGATGGCCGCGAGAAACAGCAGCACGGCCGCCATCGGCGCGAGCATTGCGACGGCGTCCTGCAGCACGGGTGTCTGCTTGCGCCACCACGTGCGCCACCAGGACAGCGGCGAGGCTTTGACGGCACTGCGGGCAACCGCGAGCGGGGAGGAGAGAGGCATGGGCGGAGTTTAGGGGATGGCCCTCCCGGGCAAGAGGCCCTGCCGGGGACGTGCCTCCTTGATATTTCATAATAAGAAATCAACAAGCACTATTTGAAATAGGGAAACTTCTATGCGAAACTCCGGCGCGCTCGGTGCCCAGCGCACTAAATTACAGCCACAGCCCTAAAAGGAGAGACAAGCATGTCGGCAAATCCCGAGAACCTGTTCGGCTCGGCCGCAAACGATGCGGACGCCCAGGAGACGCGTGAATGGATGGATGCACTGTCTTCCGTCATCCAGAGCGAAGGGCCCGAGCGGGCGCACTTCCTGCTCGAACAACTGCTCGAACATGCGCGCCAGAACAGCGTCGACATGCCGTTCTCGGCCAACACCGGCTACGTGAACACCATCGAGCCGGGCGTGGAAGCCCGCAGCCCCGGCAACCTCGAGATCGAACAGCGCCTGCGCGCCTACATGCGCTGGAACGCCATGGCCATGGTGGTCAAGGCCAACCGCATCCACCCGCCCGAAGGCGGTGACCTGGGCGGCCACATCGGCTCCTTCGCCTCGCTGGCCAGCATGTTCGGCGCCGGCTTCAACCACTTCTGGCACGCCGAGAGCGAAAACCACGGCGGCGACCTGCTGTACATCCAGGGCCACGTGTCGCCTGGCATCTATGCCCGCGCCTACCTGGAAGGCCGCCTCTCCGAAGACCAGCTGCTCAACTTCCGTCAGGAAGTCGACGGCAAGGGCCTTTCGAGCTACCCGCACCCGAAGCTGATGCCCGAGTTCTGGCAGTTCCCCACGGTGTCGATGGGCCTGGGCCCGCTGATGGCGATCTACCAGGCGCGCTTCCTGAAGTACCTGCACGCCCGCGGCATCGCCAACACCGAGAACCGCAAGGTCTGGGTGTTCTGCGGCGACGGCGAAATGGACGAAGTCGAATCGCTCGGCGCCATCGGCCTGGCCGCGCGCGAGAACCTCGACAACCTGATCTTCGTCATCAACTGCAATCTGCAGCGCCTGGACGGCCCGGTGCGCGGCAACGGCAAGATCATCCAGGAGCTCGAAGGCGAGTTCCGCGGCGCCAACTGGAACGTCATCAAGCTGATCTGGGGCAAGGGCTGGGACGCGCTGCTCGAGAAGGACCATGACGGCGCGCTGCGCAAGATCATGATGGAGTGCAACGACGGGGACTACCAGTCGTTCAAGGCCAACGACGGCGCCTACGTGCGCAAGAACTTCTTCGGCCGCGACCCGCGCACGCTGAAGATGGTCGAGCACCTGACCGACGACGAGGTCTGGAACCTGCAGCGCGGCGGCCACGATTCGCAGAAGGTGTACGCCGCCTTCCACGCCGCCCAGAACCACAAGGGCCAGCCCTCGGTGCTGCTCGTCAAGACCGTCAAGGGCTTCGGCATGGGCAAGATCGGCGAAGGCAAGAACACGGTCCACCAGACCAAGAAGCTCGGCGACGAAGACATCAAGGCCTTCCGCGACCGCTTCAACATCCCGATTCCCGACAGCCAGATCGCCGAGCTGCCGTTCTACAAGCCGGCCGACGACACGCCGGAAATGCGCTACCTGCACGAGCGCCGCAAGGCCCTGGGCGGTTACCTGCCGCACCGCCGCGTCAAGGCCGACGAGAGCTTCACGGTGCCCTCGCTCGACACCTTCAAGGCGGTGATGGAGCCCACGGCCGAAGGCCGCGAGATCTCGACCACGCAGGCCTACGTGCGCTTCCTCACGCAGCTGCTGCGCGACAAGGCCCTGGGCCCGCGCGTCGTGCCCATCCTGGTGGACGAGGCCCGCACCTTCGGCATGGAAGGCCTGTTCCGCCAGATCGGCATCTACAACCCGCACGGTCAGCAGTACACCCCGGTCGACAAGGACCAGGTCATGTACTACAAGGAAGACAAGGCCGGCCAGATCCTGCAAGAGGGCATCAACGAAGCCGGCGGCATGTCCAGCTGGATCGCTGCGGCCACGTCGTACAGCACGAACAACCGCATCATGGTGCCGTTCTACGTGTACTACTCGATGTTCGGTTTCCAGCGCATCGGCGACCTGGCCTGGGCGGCCGGCGACATGCAAGCCCGCGGCTTCCTGCTGGGCGGCACCTCGGGACGCACCACGCTGAACGGCGAAGGCCTGCAGCACGAAGACGGTCACAGCCACATCCTGGCCAACACCATCCCGAACTGCGTGAGTTACGACCCGACCTTCGCGCACGAAGTCGGCGTGATTCTGCACCACGGCTTGAAGCGCATGGTCGAGAAGCAGGACAACGTCTACTACTACCTGACGCTGCTCAACGAGAACTACGCGATGCCCGGCCTGCAGCCCGGCACCGAAGAGCAGATCATCAAGGGCATGTACCTGTCCAAGCAGGGCCCGGTGGTCAAGGCCGCCAAGGGCGCCAAGGAAGCACCGACCGTGCAACTGTTGGGCAGCGGCACCATCCTGCGCGAGAGCTTTGCCGCGCAGGAACTGCTCGAGAAGGAGTGGGGCGTGTCGGCTTCGGTGTGGAGCTGCCCGAGCTTCAACGAACTGACCCGCGACGGCCAGGACGCCGACCGCTGGAACCTGCTGCACCCCGACCAGACGCCGCGCGTGCCCTTCGTGGCCGAGCAGCTCGGTGCCTCGACCGGCCCGGTGATCGCGTCGACCGACTACATGAAGGCGTACGCCGAGCAGATCCGTCCGTTCGTGCCGAAGGGCCGCAACTACAAGGTGCTGGGCACCGACGGTTTCGGCCGCAGCGACTTCCGCGCCAAGCTGCGCGAACACTTTGAGATCAATCGTCACTACATCGTCGTGGCCGCGCTCAAGGCGCTGAGCGAAGATGGCACCGTGCCGGTGGCCAAGGTGGTGGAAGCGATCAAGAAGTACGGCATCAATGTCGACAAGGTCAACCCGCTTTACGCTTGAACATCAACAACCAACGAACGAACGGCGCCTGACGGCGGGAGACAACGATATGGCAGCAGTGGAAGTGAAGGTGCCGGACATCGGCGATTTCGATGAAGTCGCGGTGATCGAGGTGCTCGTGAAGGTGGGCGACACGGTCAAGGCCGAACAGTCGCTCATCACGGTCGAATCGGACAAGGCGTCGATGGAAATCCCGTCGTCCACGGCCGGTGTGGTCAAGGAAATCAAGGTCGCCGTGGGCGACAAGGTCAAGGAAGGCTCGGTGGTGCTGGTGGTCGAGGCCGAGGGCGCGGCTGCCGCCGCCCCGGCGCCGGCCGCTGCGCCTGCTGCGGCGGCACCCGCTGCGGCGGTTGCAGCGCCTGCGCCCGCCGCAGCCGCACCGGCAGCCTCGGGCCCGGTCGACGTCAAGGTGCCGGACATCGGCGACTTCAAGGACGTCGCGGTCATCGAGCTGCTGGTGAAGGTGGGTGACACCATCGCCGCCGAGCAGTCGCTGATCACGGTGGAGTCGGACAAGGCGTCGATGGAAATCCCGTCGTCGGCCGCCGGCGTGTTGAAGGAACTCAAGGTCAAGGTCGGCGACACCGTCAACATCGGCGACCTGATCGCGGTGCTCGAAGGCGCCGCAGGGGCTGCAGCACCCGCATCGGCGCCCGCGCCGGCACAGGCCGCGGCTGCTGCGCCCGCTGCTGCAACCGCCAGCGCACCTGCGCCGGCTGCCGCTGCGCCTGCTGCAGCTGCCCCGGCCCACCAGCCGACCTCGGCCCCCACCGGCAGCCTGCCGCACGCCTCGCCCTCGGTGCGCAAGTTCGCACGCGAACTCGGCGTGCCGCTCGAAGAGGTCAAGGGTTCCGGTCTCAAGGGCCGCATCACGCAGGAAGACGTCCAGAACTTCACCAAGGCCGTGATGAGCGGCCAGGCCAGCACCAAGGCCTCGGCGGCCAAGGCGCCGGCCGGTGGTGGTGGCGACGGCGCGGCGCTGGGCCTCATTCCGTGGCCCAAGGTCGACTTCACGAAGTTCGGCACTGTCGAGCGCAAGGACCTGTCGCGCATCAAGAAGCTCAGCGGCGCGAACCTGCACCGCAACTGGGTGATGATCCCGCACGTCACCAACAACGACGAAGCCGACATCACCGAGCTCGAGGCCTTCCGCGTCTCCACCAACAAGGAGAACGAGAAGTCGGGCATCAAGGTCACGATGCTCGCCTTCGTGATCAAGGCGGTGGTCGCGGCGCTGAAGAAATTCCCTGACTTCAACACCAGCCTGGACGGCGACCAGCTCGTCTACAAGCAGTACTACAACATCGGCTTCGCGGCTGACACGCCCAACGGGCTCGTGGTGCCGGTGCTGAAAGATGCCGACAAGAAGGGCATCCTGCAGATCAGCGCCGAGATGGGCGAACTCGCCAAGAAGGCGCGCGACGGCAAGCTCGGCTCGGCCGACATGCAGGGCGGCTGCTTCTCGATCAGCTCGCTCGGCGGCATCGGCGGCACGCACTTCACGCCCATCATCAACGCCCCCGAAGTGGCCATCCTCGGCCTCTCCAAGGGCCAGATGAAGCCGGTGTGGGACGGCAAGCAGTTCGTGCCGCGCCTCACGCTGCCGCTGTCGCTGTCGTATGACCACCGCGTGATCGATGGCGCTCTGGCTGCGCGTTTCAACGCCTACCTGGGCCAGGTGCTCGCGGACTACCGTCGCATCCTGCTATGACCACGGTTGTGGCCGTCCGAAAGGGTGGCCAGGTCACGATGGCGGCCGATTCGCTGGTGACCTTCGGCGACACGCGCATGTCGCACAACGCCGAAGCGAACCAGAAGATCTTCACCGTCGAGGATGCCGCGGGCCAGAGCCTGTTCGCGGTGGCGGGCGCCGCCGCGCACCAGCTGGTGCTCCAGCATGCGCTGGCGGCTCAGCCGCGCGAGGCGCTGCAGTTCGGCAGCAAGCACGAGGTGTTCCACACCTTCACGCAGCTGCATCCGGTGCTGAAGGATTCGTTCTTCATGCAGACCAAGGAAGACGAGCACGAGCCCTACGAGTCGAGCCAGTTCACGATGCTGCTGGCCAACCCGAGCGGCATCTACGGCATCTACAGCTACCGCGAGGTGTTCGAGTTCAAGCAGTACTGGGCCATCGGCTCGGGACGCAGCTTCGCGCTCGGCGCCATGCACGCGGCCTATGACAACAAGTCGCGCAACGCGCGCGACGTGGCGGAGGCGGGCATCGCCGCCGCCTGCGAATTCGATCGCAATTCGGCCCTGCCGGCCGACGTTCTCACACTCAAAATGAAAGTGTCCAAATGAGCGAACAACACATCAAGGTGCCGGACATCGGCGACTTCGACGAAGTCGCGGTGATCGAGGTGCTGGTCAACGTCGGCGACACGGTCAAGGCCGAGCAGTCGCTCATCACGGTCGAATCGGACAAGGCCTCGATGGAGATTCCCTCGTCGGCCGCCGGCGTGGTGAAGTCGCTGGCCGTGAAGGTGGGCGACAAGGTCAAGGAAGGCTCGGTCGTGCTGACGCTTGAAGTCGACGGGGCCGCCGCGCCCGCGCCGGCTGCGGCGGCACCCGCACCGGCCGCAGCTGCTGCGCCAGCGCCCAAGGCGGCCGCACCGGCCCCTGCCGCGGCAGCGTCCGTGGTGGTGTCCAGCTACGGCGGCAAGGTCGATGTCGAGTGCGACGTGGTCGTGCTGGGCGCCGGCCCCGGCGGCTACTCGGCCGCCTTCCGCGCGGCCGACCTCGGCCTGAAGGTCGTGCTGATCGAACGCTACGCCACCCTCGGCGGCGTGTGCCTGAACGTCGGCTGCATTCCCTCGAAGGCGCTGCTGCACGTGGCGTCCGTCATGGACGAGGTGAAGCACTTCGCCGACCTGGGCGTGAGCTTCGCCGCGCCCACGGTCGACCGCGCCAAGCTGCTCGGCCACAAGAACAAGGTGGTGGGCAAGCTCACTGGCGGCCTCACGGCCATGGCCAAGATGCGCAAGGTGACGGTGCTGCGCGGCGTGGGCAACTTCATCGACCCGTACCACCTGGAAGTCGAAGAGACCTCCGGCACGAGCTGGGACACCACCGGCAAGAAGCAGACCGTCAAGTTCCGCAACGCGATCATCGCGGCCGGCTCGCAGTCGGTGAGCCTGCCCTTCATGCCGAAGGACCCGCGCGTGGTCGACTCGACCGGCGCGCTCGAGATGGGCACCGACCCCAAGCGCATGCTGGTGCTGGGTGGCGGCATCATCGGCCTCGAAATGGGCACGGTGTATTCGACGCTGGGTGCGCGCCTCGATGTGGTCGAGATGCTCGACGGCCTCATGCAGGGCGCCGACCGCGACCTCGTGAAGGTCTGGCAGAAGATGAACGCGCCGCGCTTCGACAACATCATGCTCAAGACCAAGACGGTCGGCGCCGAAGCCACGAAGGAAGGCATCAAGGTCACCTTCGAGGGCGAGAACGCGCCGAAGGAACCGCAGGTGTACGACCTCGTGCTGCAGGCCGTGGGCCGCAGCCCGAACGGCAAGAAGATCGGCGCCGAGAAGGCCGGCGTCACGGTGAGCGATCGCGGCTTCATTCCGGTCGACATCCAGATGCGCACCAACGTGCCGCACATCTTCGCCATCGGCGACATCGTGGGCCAGCCCATGCTGGCGCACAAGGCGGTGCACGAGGCGCACGTGGCGGCCGAAGTCATTGCCGGCGAGCAGAAGGGCGACAAGGAGCTGTCCAGCGCCGCCTTCAACGCCCGCGTGATCCCCAGCGTGGCCTACACCGACCCCGAAGTGGCATGGGTCGGCCTCACGGAAGACCAGGCCAAGGCCGAAGGCATCAAGGTCAAGAAGGGCCACTTCCCGTGGACCGCATCGGGCCGCGCCATCGCCAACGGCCGCGACGAAGGTTTCACCAAGCTGCTGTTCGACGCCGAGACGCACCGCATCCTGGGTGGCGGCATCGTCGGCACGCATGCCGGCGACATGATCGGCGAGATTGCGCTGGCCATCGAGATGGGCGCGGACGAGATCGACATCGGCAAGACCATCCATCCGCACCCGACGCTGGGCGAAAGCATCGGCATGGCAGCGGAAGTGGCGCACGGCACCTGCACGGACCTGCCGCCGGCGAAGAAGGCGGCCTGATCTGGAGGCGCTACGGCGCCTGTCGAGCGCCCACAAAAAATCCCGCCGCGGCGGGATTTTTTTCGTCCTGGATTCGGTGTGCCGAGTCAGTCGCTGGCGGTGCCCATGGCTGCCGCCTTGACCTCGTCGCCCTGGCCGCTGAGCACCCGGCGGGCGCCGTCGAAGCGGCGCTGCCAGTAGCTGCCGTTCATGTCTTCGACACGGACCTGGGCGCCGGAGCGGGGGGAGTGGATGAACTTGCCTTCGCCGACGTAGATGCCGACGTGGCTGAAGGTGCGGCGCATGGTGTTGAAGAACACGAGGTCGCCGGGCTTGAGCTGGCTGCGGTCGATCTTCTCGGTGGCGGCGGCCTGTTCTTCGGCGCGGCGCGGGAGCACGTGGCCCACCGTCTGGTTGTACATGGCGCGGACGAAGCCGCTGCAGTCGAAGCCGGATTCGGCGGTGTTGCCGCCACGGCGGTAAGGAACGCCGAGGAAACCGATGGCGGTCACGACGAGGTCGGACGTGCGCTCTGCGACGGTCTGGCGAACCTGATGGAACTGGCCGACCAGGCCGCGTTCGGCAAGGATTCGGTCCATCTCATCCGATCGATCCTGTTGAGGGGGGGCGGCGTGGACGGCCACGGCGAACAGGAGGGATACGGGTAGGACGAAAAAACGCATGGCGCGTAGGATATTGATGACGCGCAGTTATGTCAATTTAATCTGAATTGTTGAATGCGTGCGTAAACCATTGATTTACATGAACTTTTTCGATCCGGCGAAAGAAAAAATGTAACGGTGAACGTTTATGCGGCATAAGGATTCGAATGTAAACGTCTCGGTCGATATGACTTTGTGGTCTTAAGAGTCGATATGTGCGTTTCATTTGTTGTCAAGATGGCCTCAAATTCAGGAAATCTTCATGAACTTGCGAAATTTCTCCTTTCGTCGCTCCCTGGGAAGCCTCGTGGTGCTCGCCGGTTGCGGCTTGGCTGGCGCGGCCATGGCGCAAGTGCGTGCCGAAACCGTCGCCTCCGGTCTTGAGAGCCCCTGGGGCGTGGCCTTCCTGCCGGAGGGCCGTTTCGTGGTCACCGAGAAGCCCGGCCGCCTGCGGTTGGTGG
>NZ_JBWKYF010000049.1:0-49527 GCF_059423605.1 Variovorax sp. GW460-12-1-14-LB1 | reverse complement strand
GCCCAAGGCCCCGCCGCCGCCGCGCCCGGCCTATGTGCCGCCGCCGGCCGTGACACCGCCGGCCACGTCGGCGCCCGCGATCACCGCCGTGCAGAACACCGAGCCCGTGCCGCCGCCGCCGGCCGCACCGCCGGCGCCCCCCGCGCCGCCGGCCCCGCCGAAGGCGACCACTACCGACATCGTGGTGGCTTGCCCGCGGCAGGTCAAGCCCGAGATGCCGCGCAAGGCGATGGACGAAGGCATCGGCGGCGTGGTCAAGGCCGAGGTGCGCATCAAGGGCGGCCATGTGCAGGAGGTGCGCTTCCTGTCGGGGCCGCGCGTGTACCACTCGGCCGTGCGCGCCGCGGTGATGCGCTACGAATGCCAGACCACGGGCGACGCGGAGGTGCTGGCGACGCAGGAGTTCGTCTTCCGCATCGAGTAGAGGGAAGGAGCCGATCTCTCTTCTTCAGACAGATCGGCCCATGGCGAGCGCGCGCATCACGGCGGCGGTGCGCGTCTCCACGCCCAGCTTCACGTAGACATGCTCCAGGTGCTTGTGCACGGTGCGGGGGCTGATCGTCAGCAGGGCGGCGATCTCGGCATCGGTCTTGCCCTGCGAGAGCCAGTGCATGACATCGCCCTCGCGCGGCGTGAGGCCGGCAGGCTGTGCATCGGGCAAAGGCGCCGGCGTGCGGCAGGCCAGCCGGTACAGGAAGGCCACCGCCATCGCATGCTCCAGCCCCACGCGCCGGCAGTAGTCGGCCTGCTGGGCGGCGCGGCGCAATTCGCGCCGGCCCGGCGCCTTGGCGATGCGGCGGGTGGTGCGCGTGGGATGCGCGTCGGCGCCGCGATGCCGCACGGGCACATGGCCGGACTCCATCTTGTCCAGCAGGCGAAGTGCGCTCGCCCAATCGTTGCGCGACAGGTGCGTCATGGCATGCCCTTTCACGGTGCATACGCATTGCTGCGTATGGCGCCCGCACGCATCGAGAGACAGGATGCTCGCAGGCCCTTTGCCTCGAATTCAGTATAGGCAGGCAGCGGGCGCGCCAGTCGCTTGTCGACGAAGGGGATACACATGGCCATCGACGAAACACGGCTTAACGCGTTCATGGGTAACTTCGTCCACGACATCGGGGCCGTGATGCACGCGGCCACCATCGTCGTCGGCGACCAGCTCGGCCTGTACAAGGCGCTGGCCGAAGGCCCCGCCACCGCGGAGCAGCTGGCCCGCCGAACCGAGACCGACCCGCGCTACCTGCGCGAATGGCTCTCGGCCCAGGCCGCCAGCGGCTACGTCGAGTACGACCCCAAAGGCGAGCTGTTCTCGCTGACCGAGGAACAGGCCTTCGCGCTGGCCGAGGAAGGCAGCCCGGCCTTCGTGCCCGGCGCGTTCCAGATCGCCGTGGCGCAGTTCAAGATCATTCCCAAGATGGTCCAGGCCATGCGCACGGGCCTGGGCATCGGGTGGCACGAGCACGACGTGGCCCTGTTCCATGGCACCGAGCGCTTCTTCCGGCCCGGCTACGCGGCCAACCTGGTGAGCCAGTGGATTCCGGCGCTCGAAGGCATCGAGCCGCTGCTGAAACGCGGCGCGCGCGTGGCCGACGTGGGCTGCGGGCACGGCGCCTCGACGCTGCTGATGGCGCAGGCCTATCCCCAATCCAGCTTCGTCGGCTTCGACTACCACGCGCCTTCGATCGAGCGCGCACGCGAAACCGCGCGCAAGGCCGGCGTCGACGATGAGAAGCGCCTGCGCTTCGAGGTCGCGAGCGCCAAGGATTTCCCCGGCGAAGACTACGACCTGGTCGCGGTCTTCGACTGCCTGCACGACATGGGCGATCCCGTCGGCGCGGCCGCGCACGTGCGGCGCACCCTCAAGCCGCAAGGCACGTGGATGATCGTCGAGCCCTTTGCCAATGACCGGCTGGAAGACAACATCAACCCGGTGGGGCGCGTGTTCTATTCGGCCTCCAGCTTCATCTGCACGCCGGCCTCGCGTTCGCAGGAAGTGGGCCTGTGCCTGGGGGCGCAGGCCGGCGAAGCGCGCCTGCGCGACGTCGTCTCGCAGGGCGGCTTCTCGCACTTCCGCCGCGCCAGCGAGACGCCTTTCAACCTGATCTTCGAAGCACGTCCGTAAGGACAAAGGAGGCGCCATGTCCCGCCAATACATCGACTGCCGCGAGTACCCGAGCACGATGAACTGCAGTGTCGCGCTCTGCGCCGACAGCGAGAGCGAACTGCTCGATGCCGCCGTCCAGCACGCCGTGGCCGTTCACGGCCACACCGACACGCCCGAACTGCGCAAGCAGCTGGCGAGCATGTTCAAGGCCGGCACGCCGCCGGTGCAGCTGGAGGCTGCGAAGACACCCGCCTGAAGGTCCTGCGCGGCCCCGGCCGCCGCAACGAACCTTGATGCAGATCAAACGCTTGCATCGGCCCGGCATTTAGCCTGCCCCGATGCAAGCTTCCGCCGCGCTCGCGCCGTTTCCGTCCGTTCCATCGTCTGCGGGGGCCGACGCCCGCGCCGACGCCTGGCAGCTGCTCGACGACCCCGCCGAGTGGGCCGCGTTCGGCCGCCCGCTGGAGGCCGGAACGGGCCGCTGGGAATCGCAGGTGGCGGTCGAGGGCATGCACTGCGCGGGCTGCGCCTTCACCGTCGAGGCCGCGCTGGCGCAGGTGCCCGGCGTGGCCGAGGTGCAGGTGAATGCCGCGAGCCGGCGCGCGCGCGTCGTGTGGTCGGCCACGGCAACGCGGCCTTCGCGCTGGTTCGAGGCCAGCGCGCGCGCGGGCTACCCCTTGTTGCCGGCCGGCAGCCGCAGCGCGCGCGAGACGCGCACGCGCGAGTTGCGCATGGCGCTGTGGCGCTGGCTGGTCGCGGGCTTTTGCATGATGCAGGTGATGATGTACGCCTACCCGGCCTACGTCGCGCGCCCCGGCGACATGACGGCCGATGCGGCGCAGCTGCTGCGCTGGGCCTCGTGGGTGCTCAGCCTGCCCGTGGTGCTGTTCTCGTGCGGGCCCTTCTTTCGCAGCGCCTGGCGCGACCTGCGCATCGGCCGCGTGGGCATGGACCTGCCCGTGACCTTCGGCGTGCTCATCACCTTCGTGGTGAGCACCGCCGCCACCTTCGACCCCACGGGGCCGCTGGGGCACGAGGTCTACTTCGACTCGCTGACGATGTTCGTCTTCTTCCTGCTCACCGGCCGCTGGCTCGAGGCGCGGCTGCGCGACCGCACGGCCGGCGCGCTCGAGGCGCTGATGCACCGGCTGCCCGACAGCGTGGAGCGCCTCGGGCCCGACGGCGAATGGACGCGCGTGGCGGTGCGCCGGCTCGCGGCGGGCGACGTGGTGCGCGTGCGCCCCGGTGAGGCCTTTCCGGCCGACGGCACGGTGATCGACGGCGACACCACCGCCGACGAGGCGCTGCTCACCGGCGAGTCGCGCCCCGTGCCGCGCCCCTGCGGCGACCGCGTGCTCGCGGGCAGCCACAACCTCTCGGCCGTGGTGCAGGTGCGCATCGCCTCGGTGGGCGAGGGCACGCGCTTCGCGCAGATCGTGCGGCTCATGGAAAACGCCGCGCTCGACAAGCCGCGCCTGGCCCGGCTGGCCGACCGCGTGGCGCGGCCCTTTCTCATCGCCGTGCTGGCCTGCGCGTTCGGCGCGGGCGCGCTGTGGTGGGCGGTCGATCCCGGCAAGGCGCTGATGGTCGCGGTGGCGGTGCTGATCGTCACCTGCCCGTGCGCGTTGTCGCTGGCCACGCCGGCCGCGATGCTCGCGAGCGCGGGCGCCCTGGCGCGCGGCGGCGTGCTCACCTCGAACCTGCAGGCGCTCGAAGCACTGGCCGGCGTCGACACCGTGGTGTTCGACAAGACCGGCACACTCACGGGCGACACGCCGCGCCTGGAGCGCGTGTACTGCCGCCAGGGCCTGCGCCCGGGCGACGCGCTGGAGATCGGCGCGGCGCTCGCGGCGCTGTCGCTGCACCCGGCCGCGCGCGCGCTCGTGAACGCCTGGCAGGCGCAGTTCCGTGCGCCGCCGGCCTGGTCGGCGACGCAGCTGCGCGAGACGGTGGGGCAGGGCGTGGCGGCCTCGCTGCACCGGCGCGATGCGGTGGACGACCACGGCGCGCGCCCCGTGCGCCTGGGCTCGGCGGCCTTCTGCGAGGTGCCGCCGCTGCAGGTCGATGCGGCGCAGATCCACCTGAGCGACGACGAGGGTTGGCTCGCCAGCTTCGTGCTCGCCGAAGAGCTGCGCCCCGACGCCACGCAGGCCGTGGCGGCGTTGCAGGCGCAGGGCCTGTCGGTGCGCCTGCTCTCGGGCGACCGCGAGAACGCGGCGCGTGCCATCGGCGCGCAGGCCGGCATCGCGGCGGTGCAGGGCGACTGCGCACCCGAAGACAAGCTCGAGGTGCTGTGGCAATTGCAGGCGGCCGGGCGCGAGGTGGCGATGGTCGGCGACGGCCTGAACGACGGCCCGAGCCTGGCGCGCGCCAACGCCTCCTTCGCTTTCGGCCGGGCCGTGCCGCTGTCGCGCGCGCGGGCCGACTTCGTGGTGCTCGGCGGTGCGCTGCAGGCCATTCCCGCGGCCGTGGCGCAGGCGCGCCGCACGCTGCGCGTGGTGCGCCAGAACCTGTTCTGGGCCGCGGCCTACAACGCCGTGTGCGTGCCGCTGGCCGTGGCCGGCTGGCTGCCGCCGTGGCTCGCGGGGCTGGGCATGGCGGCGAGCTCGCTGCTCGTGGTGCTCAACGCGGCGCGTCTCGCTGCGCCCGGCAAGGCGGCGGTGGCCTGAGATGGACGTCCTGTTCCTGCTCGTGCCGCTGTCGGTGGTGCTCGTTCTGGCGATCCTGGGCGGGCTCTGGTGGGCCATCGAACGCGGCCAGTTCGAAGACATCGAGGTCGAGGGCGACCGCATCCTGAACAACGACTGACACAGCGATTGATGGCTTGATCTGCATCAAGCCTGCCCGGGCGACGCGGGCAGACACTGCCCGCAAATCACATTCACGGGCACCACGATGCAGCAGACCACGCACCCTCCCGCGGCCATCTACGACGACACCGTCGTGCGGCAGTTCGCACTCATGTCGGTGGTCTGGGGGGTGGTCGGCATGCTGGTCGGCGTGATCATCGCCTCGCAGCTGACCTGGCCCGAACTCAACCTCGGCATTCCCTGGCTCAGCTACGGCCGCCTGCGTCCGCTGCACACCAACGCGGTGATCTTCGCCTTCGGCGGCTGCGCGCTCATGGCCACGAGCTTCCACGTCGTGCAGCGCACCTGCCAGGTGCGGCTGTTCGCGCCGGCGCTGGCCTCGTTCGTGTTCTGGGGCTGGCAGCTGGTGATCGTCGCCGCTGCCATCAGCCTGCCGCTGGGCTACACCAGCGGCAAGGAATACGCCGAGCTCGAATGGCCCATCGACATCCTGATCGCCGTGGTCTGGGTGGCCTACGCCATCGTGTTCTTCGGCACCATCGGCCTGCGCAAGGTGCGCCACATCTACGTGGCCAACTGGTTCTACGGCGCCTTCATCATCGCGGTGGCGCTGCTGCACATCGTCAACAGCGCGGCCATTCCGGCGGGCTGGATGAAGAGCTACTCGGCCTACGCCGGCGTGCAGGACGCGATGGTGCAGTGGTGGTACGGCCACAACGCCGTGGGCTTCTTCCTCACCGCCGGCTTCCTGGGAATGATGTACTACTACATCCCCAAGCAGGCGGGGCGCCCGGTGTACTCGTACCGGCTGTCGATCGTGCACTTCTGGGCGCTGATCTTCACCTACATGTGGGCCGGCCCGCACCACCTGCACTACACCGCGCTGCCCGACTGGACGCAGTCGCTGGGCATGGTGTTCTCGCTGATCCTGCTGGCGCCCAGCTGGGGCGGCATGATCAACGGCGTGATGACGCTCTCGGGCGCCTGGCACAAGCTGCGCACCGACCCGATCCTGCGCTTCTTGATCGTCGCGCTGTCGTTCTACGGCATGTCGACCTTCGAGGGCCCGATGATGTCCATCAAGACCGTCAACGCCCTGAGCCACTACACCGACTGGACCGTCGGCCACGTGCACTCCGGCGCGCTGGGCTGGGTGGGCTTCATCACCATGGGCTCGCTGTACTACCTGATCCCGCGCATGTACGGCCGCCTCGCCATGTACAGCGTGCGCGCCATCGACGTGCACTTCTGGATGGCCACCATCGGCATCGTGCTGTACATCGCCGCGATGTGGATCGCCGGCGTGATGCAGGGCCTCATGTGGCGCGAGATCAATGCCGACGGCACGCTGACCTACACCTTCGTCGAAAGCGTGAAGGCCACCTTCCCCTACTACCTGGTGCGCGTGATCGGCGGCGTGCTCTACCTGGGCGGCATGCTGGTCATGGCCTGGAACGTCTGGATGACCGTGATCACCGGGCGCTCGGTGCGCGCCGAGATCCCGGCCGTTGCCGCCGCCCACGCCTGAAGCCCCGAAGCCTTTGAAGACGCACGATGAACGCACCTGACAACAAGACCCCCGCGCCCGCCGCCACCGGCTTCACGCACGAGAAGGTCGAGACCAACAACCTGCTGATGATCGTGCTGATCCTGCTGGTGGTGGCCATCGGCGGCCTCGTGGAGATCGTGCCGCTGTTCTTCCAGAAGTCGACCACCGAGGCCGTGGAGGGCGTGAAGCCGCTCACGCCGCTGCAGCTGGCCGGCCGCGACGTGTACCTGCGCGAAGGTTGCTACAACTGCCACTCGCAGATGATCCGCCCCTTCCGTTCGGAGACGCTGCGCTACGGCCACTACTCGGTGGCCGGCGAGTTCGTGTACGACCACCCCTTCCAGTGGGGCAGCAAGCGCACCGGCCCCGACCTGCACCGCGTGGGCGGCAAGTACAGCGACGAGTGGCACCGCATCCACCTGAACAACCCGCGCGACCTCGTGCCCGAGTCGAACATGCCGGCCTACCCGTGGCTGGAGAAGGGGCTGGTCGACGCCGGCAGCATCGCCACCCGCATGCGCGCGCTGCGCACGGTGGGCGTGCCCTACACCGACGAAGAGATTGCCAAGGCCGCCGACGAGGTCGCCGGCAAGACCGACATGGACGCCACCGTGGCCTACCTGCAGTCGCTGGGCCTGGCGCTCAAGTAAGAAGAAAGAACAGGCAACGCCCCATGACCGACATCACCACCCTGCGCATCGCCGCCACCATCGCCTGCTTCGTCGTCTTCATCGGCATCGTGGCCTGGGCCTGCTCGCGCCGCAACACGCAGCGCTTCGCCGAAGCGGCCCGGTTGCCGTTCGAGCAGGACTGAAGGGACACACACGATGAGCGACTTCATTAGTAACTTCTGGTCCAGCTACGTGGCCGTGGCCTCGCTGCTGAGCATCCTGGGCTGCGTGCTGCTCTTGTGGCTCACGGCGCGCAAGCGCGTGCCCTCCGACGCTGACAACACCACCGGCCACGTGTGGGACGAAGACCTGCGCGAAGCCAACAACCCGCTGCCGCTGTGGTGGGTGGGCCTGTTCGTGCTGACCATCGTTTTCTCGCTCGGCTACCTGGCCGTGTTCCCGGGCCTGGGCAGCTTCCGCGGCACGAACGACTGGAGCTCCCGCGCCGAGTACCAGCAGGACGTGGCCAAGGCCATGCAGGCGCTGGCGCCGGTGTACGCGCGCTACGCGCCCATGCCCCTGGAGGAGGTCGCGCGCGACCCGCAGGCCCGCGCCATCGGCGAGCGCCTGTTCATGAACAACTGCGCGCAGTGCCACGGCTCCGACGCGCGCGGCAGCAAGGGCTTTCCCAACCTCACCGACGCCGACTGGCTGCACGGCGGCACGCCCGACAAGATCGTCGAGTCGATCACCAAGGGCCGCATCGGCACCATGCCGCCGGCCGCCGCGATGGTCGGCACGCCCGATGACGTGAAGAACGTCGCCAACTACGTGCTGAGCCTGTCGGGCGAGCCGCACGACTCGCTGCGCGCGGGCCTGGGCAAGCCCAAGTTCGCCGCCTGCGCGGCCTGCCACGGCATCGGCGGCGTGGGCAACCCGGCGCTGGGCGCCCCGCGCCTGAACGACCGCATCTGGCTGCACGGCTACGGCGAGGCCGCCATCGTGCAGATCATCAACGAGGGCAAGCACAGCGCCATGCCCGCGCAGGAAGGCCGCCTGACCGAGGCCCAGATCAAGCTGCTGGCCTCGTACGTGTGGGGCATGTCCAACCCTGCGACCGGGACGCCATGACGCGAAAGACGGTCATCCCGATCGTCAGTGCGCCGCCCGCCGCCGCACCGGAGGTCGGCCTGTACGAGGCGACGAAGAAGATCTACCCGCGCAGCGTGCAGGGCCTGTTCGCGCGCTGGCGCTGGGCCATGGTCTTTCTCACGCAGCTGATGTTCTACGGCATGCCCTGGGTGGAATGGGGCGAGCGGCAGATGGTGCTGTTCGACCTGGCCGCGCGGCGCTTCTACATCTTCGGGCTGGTGCTGTACCCGCAGGACCTGATCTACCTGTCGGGGCTGCTGGTGATCAGCGCGCTCTCCCTCTTTCTCTTCACGGCCGTGGCCGGGCGCCTGTGGTGTGGTTATGCCTGCCCGCAGACCGTCTACACCGAGATGTTCCTGTGGGTGGAGCAGCGCATCGAAGGCAACCGCAGCGCGCGCATCCGGCTCGATGCCGGCGCGTTCTCGCTCGAGAAGCTGGTGAAGAAGGCCTTCAAGCACCTCGTCTGGATCGGCATCGCGCTGTGGACCGGCTTCACCTTCGTGGGCTACTTCACGCCCATCCGCGAGCTGGGCATGGCCTTCCTGCAGACGCAGATGGGTTCGTGGGAGGTGTTCTGGGTGTTCTTCTACGGCTTTGCCACCTACGGCAACGCCGGCTTCATGCGCGAGCAGGTGTGCAAGTACATGTGCCCCTACGCGCGCTTCCAGAGCGCGATGTTCGACCGCGACACGCTCATCGTCAGCTACGACCCGGGGCGCGGCGAGCCGCGCGCGCCGCGCCGCAAGAACGTCGACCCGCGCAGCGCCGCCCTGGGCGACTGCATCGACTGCAGCCTGTGCGTGCAGGTGTGCCCCACCGGCATCGACATCCGCCAGGGCCTGCAGTACGAGTGCATCGGCTGCGGCCTGTGCGTGGACGCCTGCGACAGCGTGATGGACAAGATGGGCTACGCGCCGCGCCTCATCCGCTACGACACGCAGAACGGCATGGAGGCCGGCTGGTCGCGCCGCCAGCTGTGGCGCCGCGTGCTGCGTCCGCGCGTGCTGGTCTACACCGCATTGCTCGCGCTGCTGGTGGCGGGCCTGCTCGCCAGCCTGGTCGCGCGCACGCCGCTGAAGGTCGACGTGGTGCGCGACCGCGCCTCGCTGGCCCGCATCGTCGAGGGCGGGCGGCTGGAGAACGTCTACCGGCTGCAGATCATGAATGCGACCGAGCGCACGCAGCACTACCGCATCGCCGCGCGCGGCATCGACGGGTTGAGCGTGGCCTCGCCCGACGAGGCCATCGAGGTCGAGCCCGCGCAGGCGCGCTGGGTGGCGGTGCGGCTGCAGGTGCCTTATGGCGCCGCGCCGGCCGGTTCGCACACGGTGCACTTCGACATCCGGCAGGCGGATGGCGCGGCGCAGGTTTCCGAAAAAGCGGTCTTCCTGGTGCCGCGCTGAAAGGTCTTCCCATGAACGATGCCCTGCCGATGAACGCGCCCGCGACCTCCGGCCCCTGGTGGCGCTACCCGCTGGTCTGGCTGGTGATCGCGGGGCCCGCGGCCGTGGTGCTCGCGAGCATCGCGACCGTGTGGCTGGCGCTGCGCACGCCCGAGGTGCTGGTGTCGGAGGACTACTACCGCGAAGGCATCGAGATCAACCGCACGCTGGCCGACAAGAAGCGCATGCCGGCGCAGGCCGGGCGCAACCATGCGGCGACGCCCGAGGACGATGTGCCGGTGCCCAAGAGGGCGGCCCCATGAGTGCCATGCGCCGCATCGCCGGCATCCTGTGGCCGTCGTTCCTCGTGGCCTGCGGCATGGAAGTGCTGGTGTTCGCCATGATCGATCCGATCCACTCGTACTGCGGCGCGGATGCGCTGCGCATGTCGCGCCAGGGCATCTACACCGTGTCCTTCTTCGTGTTCTGGCTGATGGCAGCGGCCTCGAGCGCGTGCACCACGCTGCTGGCGCTGCCGTCCGAGAAAGAGACTGCGTCATGAGCCTGCCCCTGGCCTGCGTTCCCGAGACCCCGTCCGTGCTGCCCGTCGAGCTTCTTCGTCGCTTCGACGTGCCCGGGCCGCGCTACACCTCGTACCCGACGGCCGACCGCTTCGTCGAGACCTTCGGTGCCGACGACTACGCGCAGGCGCTGCACTTGCGGCGCGACGCGGACACGGCCGGCGAGCCGCTGTCGCTGTACGTGCATATCCCGTTCTGCGAATCGCTGTGCTACTACTGCGCCTGCAACAAGGTCGTCACCAAGCACCGCGAGCGCGGGCGGCAGTACCTCGACTACCTGGCGCGCGAAGTGGCGCTGCAGGTCGCGCAGCTCGGGCCCGGTGCGCCCGTCGGCCAGCTGCACCTGGGCGGCGGCACGCCGACCTTCCTGGACGACGAAGAACTGGGCGAACTGGTGGCCCTGCTGCGCCGCGCGTTCGCCTTCGTGCCGGGCGGCGAGCAGTCGATCGAGATCGATCCGCGCACCGTCGATGCCAAGCGACTCGCGGCGCTGGCCGCGCTCGGCTTCAACCGCCTGAGCTTCGGCGTGCAGGACTTCGACCCCGCCGTGCAGCAGGCCGTGCACCGCATCCAGCCGGCGGCGCAGGTCTTCGCGCTGATGGACGCGGCGCGCGCGCTGGGTTTCCGCTCGATCAACGTCGACCTGATCTACGGCCTGCCGCGCCAGAACGACGCTTCGTTCGAGCGCACGCTCGCGCAGATCCGCGAACTGCGGCCCGACCGCATCGCGCTGTATGCCTATGCCCACCTGCCGGAGCGCTTCAAGCCGCAGCGGCGCATCGCGGCCGACGAGCTGCCCGACGCGCCCACGCGTGTGCGCATGCTCGGGCGCGCGATTGCGGCGCTCACCGAGGCCGGCTACGTGTACATCGGCATGGACCACTTCGCGCTGCCCGACGATCCGCTGGCCGTGGCCAAGCGCGAGGGCCGGCTGCACCGCGATTTCCAGGGCTACAGCACGCAGCCCGACGGCGACCTCGTCGCGCTCGGCGTGTCGGCCATCGGCCGCGTGGGTGCGACCTACAGCCAGAACGCGAAGACGCTGGAAGACTATTACGCGCTGCTCGACCAGGGCCGCCTGCCCGTGGTCAAGGGGCTCGCGCTGTCGGACGACGACGTGCTGCGTCGCGACGTGATCATGGCGCTGATGTGCCGGGGGCGCGTGGACTTCGACGCGGTCGAAGCCGCGCACGGCATCGCCTTCGCGGACTACTTCGCTCCCGAACGCGCCGCGCTGGCGCCGATGGCCGAGCAGGGGCTGGTGCGCCTGTCGCCGCGCGCCATCGAGGTCACGGAGGCCGGCTGGTTCCTCGTGCGCGCCGTGGCGATGGTGTTTGACCGTTATTGCGCCGCGACGCGCACGCGCTTTTCGCGCGTCGTTTGATTCGATGGATTCCCCCGCACTCGCCGGCGCCGCACTGTTGATGGGGCTCGCGGGCGGGCCGCACTGCGTGGCGATGTGCGGTGCGGTGTCGTCCGCGGTGATCCGCATCGTGCCGGTGGGCGGGCCCGCGCAGGCGGTGCATCCCGTCGCACCGGTCGCCTTCCATCTCGGCCGCATGGCGAGCTACGCCGCCGCCGGCGCCATCGCCGCCGCGAGCCTGCACGGCCTGGGCGCAGCGAGCGCGCAGGTCGCGGCCTGGCGTCCGCTGTGGGTGATGCTGCATGTGTTCGTGCTCGCCTGGGGCGTGGTGCTCGCCGTTGCGGGCCGCCAGCCGCTGTGGGCGCAGCGCGCCGGGCGTGCCCTCGAGGCACGCCTGCGGCCCATGGCCGGCGGCTCGCTGCTGGGCGTGCTGGCCACGGGCACGCTGTGGGTCGCGATGCCCTGCGGCCTGCTCTATTCGGCGCTCATGCTGGCCGCGCTGGGCAACGGGCCGCTCCAAGGTGCATCGACGATGGCGCTGTTCGCGCTCGGCAGCAGCGTGTCGCTGCTTGCTGCGCCGTGGCTGTGGCAGCGCTTGCGCGGGTGGGGCGACAGCGGCACGCGCCAGGCCTGGGGCGCGCGGCTGGCGGGTGTGTTGCTGGCGGCGGTGGCGCTGCAGGCGCTGTGGATGGACCTGAGCCACCGCATCGCCGACTGGTGCGGCTGAAGCGCTAACTCCTCAGGCGATGCTCTCGATCAGCAACGCCTGCAGCACGAACCGCCGGTTGTCCGCCGCCGCCGTGCGCTCGCCGAGCAGGTCCGCGAGCGCGGCCGTGGGGTGGCTGTCGGCCGCCGCGCCGTCGTGCACCGGAATGCCCGCATGCTGGCCGATCTGGCGCACCAGCGCGGCGTCGATGCCCTCGCAGGCGACGGCGTCGTAGAGCCGCCCGAGCATCCGCGCCGTGTGCTGCAGCTCCTGCACCGGCGTGTCGGTCGACAGGCTGGAACGCATGGTCGCGACCTGCGCGCCCAGTTCCTCGGCGGCCTGGCGCAGCAGGGCGAGGGCGGCGCTGTCGCCGGTCTCGCTGAGCAGGCCGAGGTTCTTGCCGCGCAGCAGCCGCGGCGGCGCGGCGCCGTCGAGCGCGGCGCGCTGGAGCAGCCGGGCGCGGCCCAGCAGGCTGGCCTCTCTCTGGGGCGACAGCGCGGCGGTGGAAGGGTGCATGGCAAGGTTCGACATGTGTCTCGCGGAGGCTAGCCACCCACGCCGCACCGGCCTTGACGCACATCAAGGAGCGCGCCGCTGTTACACGCCGGACACAGAGCGTTCACCCGACGTTACGCACCGATGCGGGCCGTTGTCACTGCGGGGCCTCGCGCTTCCTAGCATCGAGACATCGCCTGATCGCAGGCAACGCCACACAAGACAGACTGAACGCCGAGGAATCCCCATGCTCACGAGTGCCCGCCCCAACCCCATCCTCCCGCTTCGGCCGCTGCCGGCAGCGGTGCACAAGGAAGACGCGGGCCGCCGCACGGCCGAGCGCCTGCGCCTGCTGGCCGAGCAGCTGCAACCGCAGCGCCGCATGGTGCACACGGGCGACGTGATCTACCAGGCCGGCGAACGCTTCGGCAACCTCTACATCCTGAATTCGGGCTTCTTCAAGATCGTGAACCTCTCGGCCGACGGCCGCGAGCAGGTGGTGGGCCTGAAATTCCGCGGCGACTGGCTGGGTTTCGACGGCATCGCGGGCCAGCGCTACGTGTGCGACGCCGTGGCGATGGACACCGGCGAGGTCTGGGTCGTGCCCTACGAATCGCTGCTGGCCGCCTGCACCACGCACCCCGCGCTGCTGCAGATGCTGCACGCCGCGATGAGCCGCGAGATCGCGCACGACCGCGATTCGCTGATGTCGGTGTGCACCTTGCCGGCCGACGCGCGCGTGGCCGACTTCCTGCGCTACTGGGCCGAGTCGCTGGCCGACCGCGGCATGCGCACCGACGAGATCACGCTGCGCATGACGCGCGCCGAAATCGGCAACTACCTGGGCATGACGCTCGAAAGCGTGAGCCGCGCACTCTCGCGGCTGGCGCGCGACAAGGTCATCGGCTTTGCCACCAAGGGCCGGCGCGAGGTGCAGATTCCCGACGTGGGCGCGCTCTCGGCCTTCGTGCAGCGCTGCCTGGCGCCGGCGCCCGCGATGCTTCAGTAGGAAGAGACGTCGTTCACTCGCGCGCAGCCAACAGCGCCCGCGCCATCGCCCGCGCGAGTTCGCTGCGTGAATACGGCTTGCGCAACAGCTCCCAGCCCGGCGGCGCTTCGCGGTCGGCGTCGAGCAGCTCGGCCGAGAACCCCGACATCAGCAGCACCGCCAGCCGCGGTTGGCGTTGCACCGCCTCGGCGGCCAGCCGCGTGCCGCGCATGCCGGGGCCGAGCGCGATGTCGCTCAGCAGCAGGTCGAAGGGCGTGGCCTCGGCGGCCATGGCGGGCAGGGCTTGCTCGGCGTTGGCGGCGGTCATGACTTCGCAGCCCAGCGTGGTCAGGAAGGTGTGGACCACCTGGCGCACCTCGGCGTCGTCTTCGACCAGCATCACGCGCAGGCCCGGGGCCAGCGTGGCTTCGGCTTCGACCTCCATGGCATCTTCATCGACAGGTGTCGCAGCGCTCGCCGCGTCGGCCTCGACCTGCGGCAGGTAGAGCGTGACGGTGGTGCCGGCGTTGAGCTTGCTGTCGATGGCGATGGCGCCGCGCGACTGCTTCACGAAACCGTACACCGTGCTCAGGCCCAGGCCGGTGCCGCGCCCGGCCTCCTTGGTGGTGAAGAAGGGCTCGAAGAGGTGCTCCATGACCGCGTCGGTCATGCCGGTGCCGCTGTCGGCGATGGAGAGCGCGACGAAGCGGCGACCGGCATCGGCGTCGCTCAGTTCCTGGCGCACGGTGGCGGGCAGGGCGTCGCAGGCCTCGGCGCGAAAGTGCAGGCGCCCGCCCTCGGGCATGGCGTCGCGCGCGTTGATGGCGATGTTCAGCAGCGCCGATTCGAGCTGGCCCGGGTCGGCGCGCACGGCGGGGCAGGGGTCGTCGGCGTCGATCTCGATCTGGATGCGCTGGTCGAGCGTGCGGCGCAGCATGTCGGTGAGCGAGTGCAGCATCTGCCGCACGTCGACCGCATCGGGCTGCAGCATCTGGCGCCGCGAGAAGGCCAGCAGCTTGCCCGTGAGTTCGGCGCCGCGCCGGCTGGCGCGCGCGGCGGCGGCCACGAGCTGCTGCGCATAACCGTCGGCCGCGAGCTGCGGCAGCTCTTCGAGCACCTGCAGGTTGCCCTGGATGATGGTGAGCAGGTTGTTGAAGTCGTGCGCGATGCCGCCGGTGAGCTGGCCCACGCTCTCCAGGCGCTGCGCGTGGTTCAGTGCCTCCTCGGTCTGCACGCGCTGCAGGCTGGTGGCCAGCAGGCTCGCCACCGATTCGAGAAAGCGGATCTCCTCGTCGCCGAAGCGCCGCGCGGCGGTGGCGCGCACCGACAGCATGCCGGTCACGCGGCCCCGGTCGGACAGCGGCACGGCCAGCGCGCTGACCAGCCCGGCCTCGAGGTAGGCGGGCGGCACGGTGAAGCGGCGCTCCTCGCGGTAGTCGGTCACGACGACGGGGCAGCCTTGCGAGAGCACGTAGCCGGGCTGCGTGTCGGGCCGGTTGGCGATGCGCAGGCCCACGCTCTCGTCGGCGAGCAGGCCCACGCCGCTGGCCAGGCGGAACTCGCGCTGGCTGCCGTCGAGCAGCCACACCATGGCCACCTCGACCTGCAATGCGGTCGCGACGATGTCGGGCACCTGCGCCAGCACCACCTGCAGGTCGCGCGTGTCGACCGCCAGCCGGCCCAGCTGCGCCAGGTGTTCGCTGTAGCGCGCACGCTGCAGCGCCTGCTTCACGCGCGGGTAGGCGCCGATGTCGCGGATCGCGGCCACCACGAAGGGCAGGCCCTGGTTCTGCAGCGGGCTCAGCGCGATCTCGACCATCACCTCGCTGCCGTCCTTGCGCTTGGCGACCAGCTCCATGTCGGTGCCCATCGGGCGCGGGCGCGGCGCGCGGCCGTAGGCTTCGCGGAATGCGGCGTGGCGCGGGCGGATGCTGTCGGGCACCAGCGCTTCCACGCTCAGGCCCACGAGCTCGTCGGCCGCGTAGCCGAGCATGGCGGCGGCCGAGGGGTTGGCCAGCACGATGCGGCCCGACTGGTCCACCACCAGCAGCGAATCGGGATACGCGGCGAACAGCGAGCGGAACACGCTGCCTTCCTCGACGCCCGAGGGCAGGCCGGGAATCGAGGGGGCGTTGCCGTCAGCCATGGGTGACCGGCGGCACCAGGATGTAGCCCGCGCCGCGCACCGACTTGATGAGCTGCGGATCGTCGGCGTTGGCCTCGATCTTCTTGCGCAGCCGGCCGACCTGCACGTCGATCGTGCGGTCGAAGGGGGCGGCCTCGCGACCGCGCGTCTGCTCGAGCAGGAAGTCGCGCGACAGCACGCGGCCCGGGTGCCGCGCGAAGGCGCACAGCAGGTCGAACTCGCCGGTGGTCAGCGCCACGGCCTCGCCCTGCGCGTTGCTGAGGCTGCGCGCGGCGGTGTCCAGGCGCCAGCCGGCGAAGCGCAGGCGCTCGGGCGGTGTGGGGGCAGCGGCCGCCGCCGACGCGTCGGGCGTGAGGCGCCGCAGCACGGCCTTGACGCGCGCCGCCAGCTCGCGCAGGTCGAAGGGCTTGGTCACGTAGTCGTCGGCGCCCACTTCGAGGCCCACCACCTTGTCCACCGGGTCGCCGCGGCCGGTGACGATCACGAGGCCGCAGCGCCAGTTCTCGCGCATGTGGCGGGCGATGGAAAAGCCGTCTTCGCCCGGCAGGCCGAGGTCCAGCAGCACGAGGTCGGCCGGGTCGGCGGCCATGAGCGAGCGCAGCGCCGCGCCGTCGTGGAGTTGGGTGACGCGATAGCCGTGGCCCTGGAGGTAGTTGGCCAGCAGCAGCGTGATGTCGACCTCGTCGTCGAGCACCGCGATGTGGGGGGCAGAAGTCATGCGGGGGCTGGGAGAAAAAACGCCGGCGCCACGGGGAAGGGCGCAGGGAGCCGGGAAGCGTAGCACGCAAGGCGCGGCTGTGGCAGCCGCAGCGACCGGCGTTGATCTGGCGCAAGGCCCGCGGGCGGGGCGCTTCCGAGAATCGCGCCCGTTGTCCACAGGGTCCAGAAGGTACGAACGAATGGCATCTTTTCTTTTCTCGGGCGCGCTCGATCTCCCGTGGTGGGGCGTGCTGCTGGCTGCGCTGGCGCTGACGCACGTCACCATCGCCTCGGTCACCATCTTCCTGCACCGCCACCAGGCGCACCGCGCGCTCGACCTGCATCCCATCGCCAGCCACTTCTTCCGCTTCTGGCTCTGGATGACGACGGGCATGGTCACCAAGCAATGGGCCGCGGTGCACCGCAAGCACCACGCCAAGTGCGACACGCCCGACGACCCGCACAGCCCGCAGGTGGTGGGCCTGAAGCGCGTGCTGTGGGGCGGCGTGCTGCTGTACGTGGCCGAGGCGCGCAACCCCGAGACGCTGAGCCGCTACGGCCACGGCACGCCCGACGACTGGCTCGAGCGCCGGCTGTACACGCGCTACCAGACGCTGGGCATCACCTGCATGGGCCTGATCGACATGGCGCTGTTCGGCGTGCTGCCGGGCGCGCTGGTGCTGCTCGTGCAGATCGCGTGGATTCCGTTCTGGGCTGCCGGCGTGGTCAACGGCATCGGCCACTTCTGGGGCTACCGCAACTGGCCCGCGGCGGACGCGAGCACGAACATCTTTCCCATCGGCCTCCTGATCGGCGGCGAGGAGCTGCACAACAACCACCACGCGTTCCCGACCTCGGCGAAGCTGTCGAACAAGTGGTTCGAGTTCGACATCGGCTGGGTCTACATCCGCGCGCTGCAGGCGGTGGGGCTGGCGAAGGTGAAGCACCTGGCGCCGAAGCCGCGCCTCACCACGCCGCGCGCCACCGTCGACCTGCTCACGGTGCAAGCGGTGATCCGGCACCACTACGACGTGCTGTCGAACTACTCGCGCTCGCTGAAGCAGGCCTGCACCGAGGAGTTGGCGCGCGTGCATGCGCTCGCGCCGAACAAGGCACGTGCCTTGCGCGCCGCGCGGCCCTGGCTCGGCAAGGAAGAAAAAGCGCTCGACGCCACGCGCCATGCGCAGCTCACGCAAGCGCTGGTGGCCTCGCAAGCATTGGAGACGATGTACGCCATGCGGCGCGAGCTGACGGCGCTGTGGAGCCGCTCGGGCGCCACCGGCGAGCAGCTCGTGAAGCGGCTGCAGGACTGGTGCGAGCGCGCCGAAGCCAGCGGCATCGCGCCGCTGGCGGCCTTTGCGGTGCGGCTGCGTTCCTACGCCTGAAGACGGCCTTCGCGGGTGCCGTCAGGCCGGCCCGACCTGCACCGCCACCTCGAGCGGCACGGCCCGGCGCAGCGCACTGCCCACCGGGGAGTGGGCCTCGGCCCAGTGCACCAGGTCGCGCAACGCCTGCTCCGGCACGCCGTCCGCGGCGATCCGCACCGCGACGTGCATGCGGCTGGGGCCGGCGGGCACGGAGGCCGGCTCGCCGAGCAGGCCGCGGCTGTCCGACTGGCTGCCGACGACCACTTCGAGGGTCGTCAATGCGATGCCGAGCTGCGCGGCCCGCATGGCGATCACGGTTGTTTCGCAACTGGCCAGGGCGGCGCGCATGAACCAGCCGGGCGATGGCGCTTCAGCCTTGCCTCCGATGGCCTTCGGCATGTCGGTCGCGATGGATTCCCCGGTGGGCCCGGTCACGCGAAAGTGCAGGCCCGACACCAGCGTGGCCGTGGCCGGCTTGTCCTGGGTCAGGGCGTCCTGGGGATGCGTCGCGAAGTGGCTCGCGAGGGTGTCCATGGACTGCCGGATGTGCTGGGGTGAGCTCATGGCGCTGCTCCTTGAAACGGGGAACGGGCGGGCGGTTCTTGCGCGAAAGAAGCCGCGAGCGGAGCAGGCCATTCTGGGCGCGGTGCCGGGCCCCGTCAAACCGGCGGCGGGTGGCCGGCCTACTGGTTCGCGACCTGCCCGTCCGGCAGGCTGAAGCGCTCGGACTCCACCTTCGCCGCGACTTCGGGCGCGCGGATCAGCAGCACCGGCACGGGCGCCACCCGCAGGATGTGCTCCGCGCTGCTGCCCATGGCCCAGCGGCTCAGGCCGCGTCGCCCGTGCGTTCCGAGCACGATCAGGTCGGCCTTCGAATCGACGGCCTCGGTCACCACCTGGTCGTGGACCGCGCCGGCCTTGAAGCCGTCGCGCAGCACGACCTCGGCCTCGACGCCCGCGTCCTGCGCCTGGGCGCGGGCCTTCTCGAGCAGCGTCACGGCGTTGGCGCGCAGCGCCCCGAGCCAGTCGCCCGAATGGCCGACGTAGACGTCCATGCCGAGCGCGAACGAGAGCTCGTCGAGGATGTGGACGATGCGCAGGCGGCCACCGGTGAGCCGGGCCAGGCGGATGGCTTCGGCCAGGCCTTCGGCGGAGGTGGAGCTGCCGTCGACGGGAACCAGGATGCGTTGGTACATGGTGTGGAACCTCCAGGGTGCGTTGAGGAAAAAGACAGGAGATGCCGTGCCAGTCTGTGCCCGGCTGCATGCACGGGCCTTGATCTGGAACAAGCCCGGGCCGCCTCGGGCTTGCGACCCTTGGGGCCTTCGAAAGAAGGAGACCCCGCCATGACCCATGCCGCCGTCCGGATCATTCGCCAGGAGCACGCCGCGTTGGCGGCCATGCTGCGTTCCATCGTGATGCTGCTCGACCAGCACCGCCGCAAGGGCACGATGCCCGACTTCGCGACGCTGCGCGCGATGCTGTTCTACGTGGACGAGTTTCCCGAGAAGCGTCACCACCCGAAGGAGACCGAGCTGCTCTTTCCCCGGCTGCGCGCCTGCACGCCGATCTCGCGCGACCTGATGGACAAGCTCGACAACGACCATGCCTGGGGCGAGCGCAAGATCCGCCACGTCGAGCACGCGCTGCTCGCCTTCGAGATGCTCGGCGAGCCGCGCCGCCTGGCCTTCGAGCAGGCGATGAACGAGTACGTGAGCTTCTACCTGGAGCACATGGCGCACGAGGAGCGCGAGATCCTGCCGCTGGCCGAGCGCGTGCTCAGCGCCGACGACTGGCGCGAACTCGACGCGGCCTTCGGCGAGAACCGCGACCTGTTCTCCAACCACCCCGCGCCCGACGAGGTGTATGCGTCGCTCTTCACGCGCATCGTCAACCTGGTGCCCGCGCCGATCGGACTGGGGCCGGCGCTGTAACAACGGCGTACCTGCGGATCGCTTAGGCTCGGCCTGACACATTCAGGACGAACGAGACCGCGAGATGGACATCGATCAGATCAGGGGAAGGCTGGACTTCCTTCGCGAGGCCGAGCGCCTCAAGAGCGTGCTGCGCAGCGCGCACACGGCCTCGGGCCGCACCGAGAGCACGGCCGAGCACAGCTGGCGCCTGTGCCTCATGGCCATGGCCTTCGAGGACGAACTGGCCGACCTGGACCTGCTCAAGGTGCTGAAGATGTGCGTGGTGCACGACCTGGGCGAGGCGATCCACGGCGACATTCCCGCCATCGTGCAAGGCGCGCATCCCGACAAGAGCGCGCAGGAGCGCGAGGACCTGCAGCTGCTCACGCGCACGCTCGATGCGCCGCTGCGCGCGGGCATCCTCGCACTGTGGGACGAGTACGAGAAAGCCGAGACGCCCGAAGCGCAGGCGGTCAAGGCGCTCGACAAGCTCGAGACCCTTCTGCAGCACAACCAGGGCGCGAACCCGCCGGACTTCGACTACGAATTCAACCTCGGCTACGGCCAGAAGCACACCGGCAGCCGGCCGCTGTTTCGCGCCATGCGGGCGCTGGTGGATGCCGACACGCAGAAGAAGGTGGAGGCTGCGCGGCGGGCGCAGGCGGGGCCGGTGGTGCGCCCCGAGCAAGCGGGCGACGAGGCCGCCATCCGGCAACTGACGGTGGCGGCGTTTGCCGAGGCACCGCATGCCGACGGCACCGAACACCTCATCGTCGACGCCTTGCGCGCGGCCGGGCAGTTCACGCTGTCGCTCGTGGTCGAAGACGGCGGCGAGATCGTTGGCCATGTGGCGCTGTCGCCCGTGGCGATCTCGGACGGTACGACTGGCTGGCATGGCCTGGGCCCGATCTCGGTGGCGCCCGCGCGCCAGGGGCAGGGCATCGGCCGGCGGCTGATGGACGCCGCGCTGGCGGGCCTGCGCGACGCCGGCGCGCAAGGCTGCGTGCTGCTGGGCGACCCGGCTTTCTATGGCCGCTTCGGCTTCGTCGTGCGGCCCGGGCTGGTGTTGCCGGGCGTGCCGCCGGAATACTTCCAGGCCGTGTCGTTCCACGGCGCGTGGCCGGTCGGCGAGGTGCGGTACCACGCGGCGTTCGGCGTCGGTGCCTGACGCACGGACCGGGGGCGCAAGGCGTTCATAATCGCCCCCGTCATGCCTGCCCGCCACCTGCCTTCGGACACTGCCCATGCGCCGCGCGTGAAGCGCGCGCAGACCTCGGTGTCCGCGCGTTCCGCGACCCCCGAACCACCCCGCCGCCGCATCCACGACGGTGGTGCGTCCCGCAGCCTTGCGGGCTTCACCGCGATGGAGAGCAGCGCACCGGCCCGCGCGCCTTCTGCGGCGCGACCGCGCAACTGGCGCACGACCCTGCTGGGTGTGGCGCTCGGGCTGGTGATCGCGATGTTGTTGCTCATGAAGTGGCTGCTCGACTACCAGGTCGATGCCGCGCAAGCGCGCCACGCGCAGGAAGCCCAGGCGCGCACGCAGGCCGCGCGCTGCTTCGGCCGCGATGCCGGGCCGTCGTGCCCGCCGGCCGGTCGCACGGTCGTCGAGACCGTCGAGTCCGCAGCGACCAGATAACCTCTGCGCACCGCGTGCGCGGTGCCTCATTCGTTCAGTTCAGCGCAGCACCAGCACCGGAATGTGCGAATGCGTCAGCACGTGCAGCGTCTCGCTGCCGAGCAGCAGCCGTGCGAGGCTGCGGCGCCCGTGCGAGGCCATCACGATCAGGTCGCAGTCCTGGTTCTTGGCGGCGTGGATGATGGCTTCGGCCACCTGGTTCGACTTCATGACCACCGCGTCGGCGCGGCGCACGCCCTTGGCCAGGGCGGTGTCGCGCACCGCATCGGCCACGCGCTGGGCCGCCTGCTCGACGTGTTTCTGGTTGGCCTCGAAATCCGTCTGGTTCAGCAGCATCGAGCCTTCGAAGTAGCCATAGGGCTGGATGTGCGCGACGTTGACGCTCACCAGCTCGGCGCCGGTCAGCAACGCGAGATCGATGGCCGCGGCCACCGCCTTGTCCGACAGCGAAGAGCCGTCGGTTGCGACGAGAACACGCTTGTACATGGCAGGCTCCTTGGCCCCCGGCACCGCGGGTGCCCTCACTGCCCAGTCTAGGTCGCGCGGCCCGGTCTTTCAAGGCGCGGCGCAGCGGCCGCGCCGATCGCCGTCAGCTGCTCGTGCTGTGGCGCCGGCCCAGTGCGAACACCGAGTTCGGCGCGTCGACCACGAAGGGCTTGCGCACCGGCGAGCCGACGACGGCCGTCGTGCGGCGCGCGGCCGCGCTGGTGGCGGGCTGCACGCCCTTGGCCTTCTGTTCGTCGACCAGGCTCTGCAGCGAGATCGAGCGCAGGAACTCCACGGCGCGCAGGTTCACGGAGGCCCAGAGGTCGTCGATCTCGCAGCGGCCGGGTTCGTCGGCCGAGCCGGCGGCACGCGGGCGGATCTTGCTGGCGCCCAGGTCCTCGATGGTGAGCACGATGTCGGCCACCGTGATTTCCGCGGCCTTGCGGCTGAGCGAGTAGCCGCCGCCGGGGCCGCGGGTGGATTCGACCAGCCCGTTGCGGCGCAGCTTGGCGAACAGCAGTTCCAGGTACGAGAGCGAGACCTGCTGGCGCAGGCTGATCGAGGCCAGCGTGACGGGGCCCGAGCGGCCGTGCAGGGCGATGTCGATCATCGCGGTGACCGCGAAGCGGCCCTTGGTGGTGAGGCGCATGGTGTTTCCTTCCTTGCTTGTCGTTCTGTGTGCGCTTACTCGTCGCGGCCGCCGGCGATGCCCAGCAGGGCCAGCAGCGACTGGAACACGTTGTAGAGGCTCAGGTACACGCCCAGCGTGGCCGAGATGTAGTTGGTCTCGAGGCCGTCCTTCACGCGCTTCAGGTCATGCAGGATGAAGGCCGAGAAGATGCCGATGGCAGCGACCGACAGCGTCATCATCAGCGCGCTCGACTGGATGAAGACGTTGGCGATGCCCACCACCAGCAGGCCGATGGCGCCCACGAAGAGCCATTTGCCCATGGCCGAGATGTCGCGCTTGATGACCGTCGAGAGCATGGCCATGCCCAGGAAGATGCCGCCGGTGCCGGCGAAGGCGGTCATGACCAGGCTGGCGCCGTTGGACAGGCCGAGCACGCTGCCGACCAGGCGCGACAGCATCAGGCCCATGAAGAAGGTGAAGGCCAGCAGCACGGGCACGCCGGCAGCGGAGTTCTTGGTCTTCTCGATGGCGTACATGAAGCCGAAGGCGCCGCCGAGGAACACCATGATGCCGATGCCCGGCGACAGGGCGCGCGTGAGGCCGGTGGCCACGCCGAGCCAGGCGCCCAGCACGGTGGGCACCATCGACAGCGCGAGCAGCCAGTAGGTGTTGCGCAGAACGCGGTTGCGTTCCTGGACCGAGGCCAACGGTGCGCCGAAGCTGGAGGGGTAGGCCGATTGGCTGGAGTTCATCGAAAAATCCTGAAAAAAGAGAGAGGGCCGGACGGGTCGCATGACACGTGCGGCGGGGCCGTCGAACGGCTGAAAAGAAGGGGCAGGGGCGTCGCGCAAACAGGCGACGGGCCGGATCGGATGAGCGCAAACGCCCGGACTGTTTCAGTCCTCAGGCGTTCGCTCGCCGCCGCGCGGCCTCAGGCGGCGAGGAGGGCGTGGGGCCGGGGTGGCCGCTTGGGCCGGTCGAGCAGCGGCGAGAGCACCGAGGTGGAGCCCAGCCGCGGCGGTTGCGCGGACAGCACCAGCAGGTTACGTGCGTGGGGACGCGCATCGACCAGTTCGGCGTGCTCGGAGCCCGCTTCGTCCATGGCGGACGGGTCTTCGGACGATGTCTTGCCGATGTCCTTGTCGCCGCCATCGGCCAGCGAGGCGGCGAGCGTCGCGACGGTCTGGCGTTCGCCGGACGACGACGTCACATGGTGGCCGCCGACCAGCCCGTGCGCAAGCACGGCGAAGCCGTAGCAGGACAGCATGAAAGCGAGGACGGTAGCGGCAAACCAGCGGGACATGTAGGGGTATTTTACCCGCCGCCACGGATCGGCTCCGGCGGGCGCGAATTCATCCGACCACGGCGCACGGGTGTTGCCATCGTCCATCGGGTGGAACGCTGCAGGCAAATTTCGCCGACTACCGGACTTTCGGGTGCGCTTTTACGCTGACGGACATGCATCGGGGGCCATTTTTCCCCGGCATTCAACCTCGCAAAGGAAGCCTCTCATGTCCAAGCCTTACACCCGTCTCGACAAGAACGATGTCGCCGTGCTGCTGGTCGACCACCAGACCGGCCTGCTCTCGCTGGTGCGCGACATCGACCCCGACAAGTTCAAGAACAACGTGCTGGCCCTGGCCGACATCGCCAGCTACTTCAAGCTGCCCACGGTGCTGACCACCAGCTTCGAGAACGGCCCCAACGGCCCGCTGGTGCCCGAGCTGAAGGCCCAGTTCCCCGACGCGCCCTACATCCCGCGCCCCGGCCAGATCAACGCCTGGGACAACGAGGACTTCGTCAAGGCCGTGAAGGCCACGGGCAAGAAGCAGCTGCTGATCGCCGGCGTGGTCACCGAGGTCTGCGTGGCCTTCCCGGCGCTGTCGGCGCTGGCCGAGGGCTTCGACGTGTTCGTCGTCACCGATGCGTCGGGCACCTTCAACGACGTGACGCGCCAGGCCGCATGGGACCGCATGTCGGCCGCCGGCGCGCAGCTGATGTCGTGGTTCGGCGTGGCCTGCGAGCTGCACCGCGACTGGCGCAACGACATCGAGGGCCTGGGGACGCTGTTCTCCAACCACATCCCCGACTACCGCAACCTCATCACCAGCTACACGCAGCTGACCCAGGGAAAGTGAGCACCCCATGACCACACCGAACACCGTCGCCAACTTCAACGGCGCCAAGCCCGTCATCGACCCCGACGACGCCGTGATGCTGCTCATCGACCACCAGAGCGGGCTGTTCCAGACCGTGAAGGACATGCCGATGACCGAGCTGCGTTCCAACGTCACCACGCTGGCCAAGGTCGCGACGCTGGCGAAGATCCCGGTCATCACCACCGCCTCGGTGCCGCAGGGGCCCAACGGGCCGCTGATTCCCGAAGTGCACAAGTACGCGCCGCATGCGCAGTACGTGGCGCGCAAGGGCGAGATCAACGCCTGGGACAACCCCGAGTTCGTGGCCGCCGTGAAGGCGACCGGGCGCGGCACGCTGATCATCGCGGGCACCATCACCAGCGTGTGCATGGCCTTCCCGAGCATCGCGGCGGTGCACGAGGGCTACCGCGTGTTCGCGGTGATCGACGCCTCGGGCACCTACTCGAAGATGGCGCAGGAGATCACGCTGGCGCGCGTGGTGCAGGCCGGCGTGGTGCCGATCGACACCGCGGGCGTGTGCTCCGAAGTGCAGAAGACCTGGCACCGCGACGACGCCGCGCAATGGGCCGAGGCCTACAGCGCCGTGTTCCCGCCCTACCAGCTGCTGATCGAGAGCTACATGAAGGCGCAGGAGGTCGTGACGAACAGCGAGCAGCTGGATTCGCAGCGCGCCTGATCATCCCGATGCGACACTGACGAACGCCGCGCCGCACGCGAAACGTGCGGCGCGGCTTTCCTTCTTCTTTCAACGCATGGCAAGGAGCCTCGCATGGACAGTCCCCGCATCCTGATCATTCCCGGTAGCGCCCGCGACGGCTCGCTCAACCGCCGGCTGGCGGCCGTGGCCGCGGCCACCGCGCGCGCGGCGGGCCTGCAGGTGACGGAGATGGACCTGCGCGCGCTGGCGCTGCCCGTGTACGACGGCGACCTCGAGGCCGCCTCGGGCGTGCCGGCCGGCGCGCACGAACTGCGCAGCGCCATCGCGGCGAGCGACGGCGTGCTGATCGTCACGCCCGAGTACAACGGTTTTCCGACGCCGCTGGTCATCAACGCCTTCAGCTGGCTCTCGCGCATTCCGCCGGGCGAGGGCCACGCGGGCGGGCTGGCCGCCACGGCCAACAAGCCGGCCGCGCTGCTGTCGGCCTCGCCCGGGCCGCTGGGCGCGCTGCGCTCGATGAACTTCCTGCGCCAGTACCTGCAGATGGCCTTCGCGATGCTGGTGGCGCCGCAGCAGTTCGCGCTCGGTCGCGCGAACGAGGCCTTCGAGGCCGACGGCACGCTGAAGGACGCGCGCGCCGCGCAGTCGGTGCAGAAGGTGGTGGCGGCGCTGGCCGCGCTCGCGACGGCACTGCCAACCCCACGTTGATTCGCGCAGGGGCGGTGTTCGTGCTGTCGCGCGAACGACCGTCCCGATCCGCATCGCGACGTATCTTCGACCGCACATTGGAAGAAGGACGAGACGACATGCAATTCGAATTCACGCCCCGGGTGCTCGCGCTGCGCGCCGAGCTGCTCAAGTTCATGGACGAGCACGTCTACCCGAACGAGAAGCGCCGCGAGGAAGAGCTGGCCGCCAACGCCCGCGCCGGCCGCCCGTATGCCGAGCTGCCGATGATGGCCGGCCTCAAGGCCAAGGCGCGCGAGCGCGGCCTGTGGAACCTGTTCCTGCCCGAGTCGGAACACGGCCCGGGCCTGACCAACGTCGAGTACGCGCCGCTGTGCGAGATCATGGGCCGGCGCTACTGGTGCGCCGAAATCTTCAACTGCTCCGCACCCGACACCGGCAACATGGAAGTGCTGGCGCGCTACGGCACGAAGGCGCAGCAGGAACGCTGGCTCACGCCGCTGCTGGCCGGCGAGATCCGCTCGTCGTTCGCCATGACCGAGCCCGAAGTGGCCTCCAGCGACGCCACCAACATCCGCTGCAGCATCCGCCGCGAGGGCGACGAGTACGTCATCAACGGGCGCAAGTGGTACATCACCGGCGCCATGAACGAGCGCTGCGAGATCTTCGTGCTGATGGGCAAGACCGACCCCGACAACGCCGACCGCCACAAGCAGCAGTCGATGGTGCTCGTGCCCAAGAACACGCCCGGCATCACCATCGTGCGCGACATGCAGCTGCTCGGCATGTACGACCCGCCCTTCGGCCATCCCGAGATCGTGTTCGACAACGTGCGCGTGCCGGTCGAGAACATCCTGCTGGGCGAGGGCCGCGGCTTCGAGATCGCGCAGGGCCGCCTCGGCCCCGGCCGCATCCACCACTGCATGCGCGCCATCGGCATGGCCGAAGCTGCGCTCGAGATGATGTGCCAGCGCCTCGTCTCGCGCACCGCCTTCCACAAGCCGCTGTCGGAGCAGGGCGTGTGGCGCGAGCGCATTGCCGAGTCGCGCATGCTCATCGAGCAGTCGCGCTGGATGGTGCTGAATGCGGCCTACCGCATGGACACCGTGGGCAACAAGGTCGCGGCGAAAGAGATCGCCATGATCAAGGTGCTCACGCCGAACAACTGCGTGAAGGTGATCGACTGGGCCATGCAGGCCTTCGGCGCGATGGGCCTGAGCCAGGACACGCTGCTCACGCACTTCTACGCCTACGAACGCCACCTGCGCGTGGCCGACGGCCCCGACGAGGTGCATCGCAACGCGATCGCAAAGCAGGAGCTGGCGGCGTACCAGTAACGGCAGCGCCGCCGCGAGCGTATGGGCGTCAGTCCACGCGCTTCGCGCGTTCGAGCATGGCGTGCAGCAGGACGTTGCAGCCGGCCGTCAGGTGGTCGGGCTGCGCGTCCTCGATCTCGTTGTGGCTGATGCCGTCCTTGCAGGGCACGAAGATCATGCCGGCCGGTGCCAGCCGCGCGGCATAGATCGCGTCGTGGCCCGCGCCCGAGACCACATCCATGGTCGAGTAGCCGAGCCGTTCGGTCGCGCGGCGCACCGCATCCACGCAATCGGGGTGAAACGGGCAGGGCGGAAAGTACGACACGCGCTCGATCGTCACGCCCAACCCGGTCTCGCGCCCCGTGCGCTCGACAAAGGCGAGGATCTCGCCGTGCATGCGGTCGAGCAGTTCCCCGCTCACGTTGCGCAGGTCGATCGAGAACTTCACCTCGCCCGGAATCACGTTGCGGCTGTTCGGGTGCACCTGCACCATGCCGACCGTGCCGCGCCCGTAGGGCGGGTAGCGCAGCCCGATGGCCACCACCTCCTGCATGATCCGCGTCGCCACCTGCAGCGCGTCGCGGCGCAGGTGCATCGGCGTGGGGCCCGCATGCGCCTCCATGCCGGTGACGACGCAGTCGTACCACGAGAGGCCGAGCACCGCCGGCACCACGCCGATGACCTTGTCCGCATCTTCCAGCACCGGCCCTTGCTCGATGTGCGCCTCGAAGTAGGCGCCGATGGGGTGGTCGCCCGGCGTCTGGTCGCCGATGTAGCCGATGCGCGCCAGCTCCTCTTGCACCGTCTTGCCTTCGGTGTCCTTGGCCGCATAGGCGTGTTCCAGGCTGAAGGCGCCGCAGAACACGCCCGAGCCCATCATCACCGGCACGAAGCGCGAGCCTTCCTCATTCGTCCAGAACGCGACCTCGATGGGCGCCTCGGTGCGAATGCCCTGGTCGTTCAGCGTGCGCACCACCTCCAGCGCCGACAGCACGCCGTAGTTGCCGTCGAATTTGCCGCCGGTGGGCTGCGTGTCGATGTGGCTGCCCGACACGATGGGCGGTAGCGCGGGGTTGGTGCCTTCGCGGCGCATGAAGACGTTGCCGATCTTGTCGACGGTGATGCTCAGCCCCGCTTCCTTGCCCCACGACACCACGAGGTCGCGGCCCTGCTTGTCGAGGTCGGTCAGCGCCAGCCGCTTGACGCCGCCCTTGGGGGTGGCGCCGATGCGTGCCAGTTCCATCAGCGAGTTCCACAGGCGCCCGCCGTTGATCGTCAGCACCTGCGTGTCCACTGCTGCATTCATGTGTGACTCCTTGGGGGTTCAGCGCGCCACGGCCGTGGGCGCGTGCTGTTGCTTGAAGCGTTCGAGTGCGGTGAACATCGGTGCGAAGGGCGGGCGCTTGAGGTAGCGGCCGGTGCCCGGTTCGGCGCGCAGGTCGCCGTCGCGCCAGACCCAGCGGCCGGCACTGACCGTGTGCCTGGGCACGCCCGTGACTTGGCGGCCTTCGAAGATGTTGAAGTCGCTCTTCGAGTGCTGCGTCTTCACCGACAGGGTCTTGGTGGCCTTCGGGTCCCAGACCACGATGTCGGCGTCGGCACCGGGCTGGATCACGCCCTTGCGCGGGTACAGGTTGAACAGCTGCGCCGCGTTGGTGGAGGTGACGCGCACGAACTCCGACGGCGTGAGCCGGCCGGCGTTGACGCCCGCGTCCCACAGCACGGCCATGCGCTCTTCGACGCCGCCGCAGCCGTTGGGAATCTTCGTGAAGTCGTCGCGGCCTGCCGCCTTCTGCTCGGCGCAGAAGGTGCAATGGTCGGTGGCCGTGGTGTGCAGGTTGCCGCCCTGCAGGCCGCGCCACAGCATGGCTTGGTTCTCGCGCGAGCGGAAGGGCGGGCTCATCACGTGGGCGGCGGCGCGCGCGAAGTCGGGGTCGCGGTAGGCGCTCTCGTCGACCACGAGGTGACCGGCCAGCACCTCGCCGTACACGCGCTGGCCGCGCGCGCGGGCGCGGGCGATGGCGTCGAGTGCTTCGCCGCACGACACGTGCACCACGTAGATCGGCACGCCCAGCACGTCGGCGATGGCAATGGCGCGGTTGGCGGCCTCGGCCTCGACCATCGGCGGGCGCGACAGCGGATGGCCTTCAGGCCCGCGAATGCCCTGCGCCAGCAACTGCTGTTGAAGCATCGCGACCAGCTCGCCGTTCTCCGCGTGCACCGTCGGCATGGCGCCGAGCTCCAGCGAACGCTGGAAGCTCTTCACCAGGATCTCGTCGTCGGCCATGATCGCGTTCTTGTAGGCCATGAAGTGCTTGAAGCTGTTCACGCCGTGCTCGTGCACCAGCGTGCCCATGTCCTTGTGCACGCTGTCGTTCCACCAGGTCACGGCCACGTGAAAGCTGTAGTCGCCGGCGGATTTCTCGGCCCAGCCGCGCCACATGCGAAAGGCGTCCATCAGCGACTGCTGCGGGTCTGGAATCACGAAGTCGATGATGCTGGTGGTGCCGCCGGCCAGGCCCGCCGCCGTGCCGCTGAAGAAGTCGTCGGCCGCCACCGTGCCCATGAAGGGCAGCTGCATGTGGGTGTGCGGGTCGATGCCGCCGGGCATGACGTAGGCGCCGCCGGCATCGATCACCTCGGTGCCGGCCGGCACCTGCAGGTCGGTGCCGACCTGGAGGATCTTGTCCCCCTGGCAGAGCACGTCGGCACGGTGCTCGGCATCGGCGTTGACCACCGTGCCGCCGCGAATGAGTACGGTCATGGCGTGGGTTCCTTTTCTTTCTTGCTTCAACTGGGGTTCTTGAGGGGCGGGACCAGGCCCTGAAGCTGCGGCGCGCGCGCCTTCATCAGCCCCATGTAGACCACGGCCGACAGCACCACGCCGACGAACCAGGCGTAGGTGTAGATCGTCTTGAAGAACTCGGGCATCGACGGCACGGCCGACGGAAAGGCGGCGTTCAGGAAGCCGGGGATGTTCGGCAGCACGCCGACCACGAAGGCGACGATGGCCGCCATGTTCCAACCGTTGCCGTAGCTGTAGGCGCCGGTCTCGCGGTAGAGCGCCTCGACGTCCAGCTCCTTGCGGCGAATCAGGTAGTAGTCGGCAATCAGGATGCCCGCCACCGGCCCGAGCAGCGCCGAGTAGCCGATGAGCCAGGTGAAGATGTAGCCCTGCGTGGTCTCCAGCACCTTCCACGGCATCATCACGATGGCGATGCCGGCCGTGATGTAGCCGCCCGTGCGGTACGAGATCTTCTTCGGGTTCAGCGCCGAGAAATCGTAGGCCGGGCCCACGAGGTTGGCCGCCAGGTTCACGCTCACGGTGTCGATCAGCAGGATGATGAGCGCGAGCAGCACCGCGGCGCCGGTCATGCGGCTGGCCAGGTCCACCGGGTCCCACAGCGCCTTGCCGTAGATGACCACCGTGGCCGAGGTGACCATCACGGCCATCATCGCGAGCAGGCCCATGGGTGCGGGCAGGCCGATCACCTGGCCCACCACCTGGTCGCGCTGCGAGCGCGAGAAGCGCGTGAAGTCGGGGATGTTCAGCGCCAGCGTGGCCCAGAAGCCCACCATGGCCGTGAGCGATGGCCAGAACACGGCCCAGAACATGCCGGCCTTCTTGCCGCCGGCCTCGAACTGCGAAGGCTGGTCGAAGATCGGGCCCAGGCCGCCCGCGCGCTGCACGGCCCAGTAGAGCAGGGCGACGCACACGATGATCTTCAGCGGCGCGGTGTAGGTTTCGAGCCGGCGGATCGACTCGATGCCGTGCACCACGAAGTACAGCTGGATGGCCCAGAAGATCAGGAAGCACACCAGCTGCGCGCCGTTGATGCCGAGCATCGGCAGCTTGTCGCCGCCCAGCGGCTGGCCCATGAGTACGCCGACGAGCGTGTAGATCATCTGGCCGCCGAACCAGGTCTGGATGCCGTACCAGCCGCAGGCCACGATGGCGCGCAGCAGCGCCGGCAACCGCGCCCCGCGCGTGCCGAACGAGGCGCGCGCCATCACCGCGTAGGGAATGCCGTACTTCGCGCCGGCGTGGCCGATGAGCAGCATCGGCACCAGCACGATGGCGTTGCCGAGGAACACGGTCAGCACCGCCTGCCCCCACGACATGCCGCCTTCGATCAGGCTGGCCGCCAGCATGTAGGCGGGGATGCACATCACCATGCCCACCCAGAGCGCGGCGAAGTGGTACCAGCGCCACGTTCGCTGCGCCAGCGTGGTGGGCGCCAGGTCCTCGTTCCAGAGGTTTGCGGCGGGTGCGCCGCCGTGCTGTGGGGTCGTCATGTGGGTTTTCTCCTGCACGTGTGTCGTGCGTCTGGCCGTGTGGTCGTTCCCCTCCCGCCGCCGCCCGGTCTGCGCCGGGCTTGGTCATTCACTTGCTCACTCACTCACTCGCTTGTTCGATATCCCGTTCAGGCGGGGCTGCCGGTGCGCATCGGGTTGTTGGGGTGCGTGGTCCAGTTGGCGTAGTGGCCGACCACCGGGTGGCCGGTGCGCGCGTCCGTCTCGCCGGCCTTCAGCGTGCGCATCGACAGCGCGCCGGGCACCGGGCAGATCGACACGCACAGGTTGCAGCCGACGCACTCTTCTTCCTTCACTTCGAAGAAGCGCATGCCGTCTTTCGTGGCGCTGATGGCCTGGTGCGAGGTGTCTTCGCACACCACGTGGCAGCGGCCGCACTGGATGCACAGGTCCTGGTGGATCACGGCCTTGTCGACGTGGTTCAGGTTGAGCTGCTGCCAGTCGGTGATGCTGCCGATCGCGCGGCCGCGCATCTGCTCCAGGTTGGCGTAGCCCTTCTGGTCCATGAAGTTCGACAGGCCGTCGCACAGGTCCTGCACGATCTTGAAGCCGTAGACCATGGCGGCGGTGCACACCTGCACCGAGCCGCTGCCCAGCGCGATGAACTCGGCCGCGTCGCGCCAGGTCGAGACGCCGCCGATGCCCGAGATGGGCAGGCCCGCCGTCTGCGGATCGCGTGCGATCTCGGCCACCATGTGCAGCGCGATCGGCTTGGCGCCCGGGCCGCAGTAGCCGCCGTGCGAGCCCTTGCCGTCGGTGTGCGGAAACATCGCCATCGCGTCCAGGTCGACGCCCATGATCGAGTTGATGGTGTTGATGAGGCTCACCGCGTCGGCGCCGCCCTTCTTCGCGGCGCGCGCGGCGGGCCGGATGTCCGCCACGTTGGGCGTGAGCTTCACGATCACCGGCAGCTTCGAGTAGTGCTTGCACCATTCGGCCACCATCTGGATGTACTCGGGCACCTGGCCCACGGCCGCGCCCATGCCGCGTTCGCTCATGCCGTGCGGGCAGCCGAAGTTCAGCTCGATGCCGTCGCAGCCCGTGTCTTCGACCCTCGGCAGGATGTTCTTCCAGGCCTCTTCGGTGCACGGCACCATGATCGACGCCACCAGCGCGCGGTCGGGCCAGTTGCGCTTGACGCGCGTCATCTCTTCCAGGTTGGTGCGCAGCGGCCGGTCGGAGATCAGCTCGATGTTGTTGAAGCCCGTCACGCGGCGGTCGGCCGCATACGACACGGCATAGCGCGGGCCGTGCACGTTGACCACGTTCGGGTCTTCGCCCACGGTCTTCCAGACCACGCCGCCCCAGCCGGCCTCGAAGGCGCGGACCACGTTGATCTCCTTGTCGGTCGGCGGCGCCGAGGCCAGCCAGAAGGGGTTGGGGCTGCGGATGCCCACGAAGTCGATGCTCAGGTCTGCCATGTGAATTGCTCCTGTCGCGCCACGGCGTGCTCGGATGAGAGGTAAAAAGGAAGAGAGGGCGCCGTCGCGTCAGGCGGCGCGCAGGTGGCGGTCGATGGACAGCGCGGCCTGCTTGCCGTCTTCCACCGCCTCGACCGTGAGGTCGCGCCCGCCGAAGCGCGCGTCGCCGCCGGCCCAGACCTTCGGGAGCGAGCTGCGGCATTCCGCATCGGTGCTGATGCGCCCGCCCTGCAGCTGCACGCCGCTGTCTTCCAGCGCCGTCGCGACAAAGCTCTGGCCGATGGCGCACAGCACCATGTCGGCCTGCAGCGCGAGGGCTTCACCCGTCTCAACCAGCTTGCCGTCGACCAGCGCGGTGCGTGCGAAGTCGATGCCGCGCAGCACGCCGCCCTTGGCGCGCAGGGCCTTGGGCGCGGCCCAGTGGATGATGCGCACGCCGTTCTCCTTGGCCCAGCTCTGCTCGTCGACCGAGGCGCCCATGGCCTCGGCGCCACGGCGGTAGACGATGCTCACGTCTTCCGCGCCGAGCTTGCGCGACTGCACGGCCGCATCTACCGCGGTCATGCCGCCGCCGATCACCACCACGTGGCGGCCGATGGCCACGTCGGCCGGCGAGGCGGCCTGGCGCAGTTCGGCGATGAAGTCCACCGCATCGCGCACGCCGGTCTGCTCGCCCAGGCCCAGCGTGTTCACGCCGGCCAGGCCCAGGCCCAGGAACACCGCGTCGTAGTCGGCGGCGAGCGCATCGAGGTGCAACTCGCGGCCCAGTGCCTGGTTGTTGTGCACCTCGATGCCGCCGACCGACAGCAGCCACTCGATCTCGCGTTGCGCGAAGTCGTTCACCGTCTTGTAGCTGGCGAGGCCGTATTCGTTCAGGCCGCCGAGCTTGGGGCGCGCGTCGAACAGCGTCACCTGGTGGCCCAGCACCGCGAGGCGGTGCGCGCAGGCCAGGCCGGCCGGGCCCGCGCCGACGACGGCAATGCGCTTGCCCGTGTCGGCCGCGCGCACGAACAGCGGGGCGCCGGGCGCGTCGAAGAAGGCATCGGTCGCGTGGCGCTGCAGCAGGCCGATCTCGACCGGCTTGCTCTCGTTGCTGTTGCGCACGCAGGCCTGCTCGCACAGCACCTCGGTCGGGCAGACGCGGGCGCACATGCCGCCCAGCGGGTTCTCTTCGAGGATGGTGCGCGCCGCGCCGCGCAGGTTGCCGTCGGCGATGCGGCGGATGAAGGTCGGGATGTCGATGCCGGTGGGGCAGGCCGTCTGGCAGGGCGCGTCGAAACAGTAGTAGCAGCGCTCGGCCTCGATGTTGGCCTGCACCACGTTCAGCGGCGGGTGGGCGTCGCAGAAGTTCTTGGCGTACTGCGCGGGGTCGAGACGGCCGGCGCGCACATCGGAGGCAATGTGCGCGCTGGGCGCGACGGGATTCATCGTGCTGCTCATGGGCTTTCAAGCTCCAGGTCGTGGTGGGGTAACCGTGTGCGACATGAGAGAGCGAGCCCTCATGAAGTTTGACCAAGTGGTCGAATGTCGCGATGATTCAGCAAACGAGGGGTGCCGCCCATACACAGTTGGCGCGGCGAACGAGAAAGTGTTTGCCGCTGTCGACCATGCTGTTTGGTGCACTCCCCAGCACAGTTGCCCAGGGCAAACCCTGTCCAGACAGGCCGCATGCGTTTCTCAAGGAGACCCGGTGATGCAGAGTTCAAGCAACGCGTCGGCGCTGCGCCAACCGGCGCCCGCCGGTGCCGGTTGGATGCAGGGCCTGATGGGCGACATGGACGAGGCCGCGCCCGGCCTCGGGCTGGCGCAGCGCCTCGTGGTGGGCGTCGAGTTGCGCGTCATCGACGGGCGCCTCGCACCCGGCACCAAGATGCCTTCGGTGCGCGCGCTGGCCGGCAAGCTGGGCATCAGCACCTTCACCGTCACCGAGTCGTACAGCGCCTTGCGCGCGCGCTCGGTGCTGGCCTCGCGGCCGGGCAGCGGCTACTACGTGCTGCATCGGCCTTCGCGCTTGGCACCCGACGACGCCGATGCGGTGCCGCGCATGACCGACACCGCCACGGCCCACGACCGCCCGCCACCCGCCGAATACCGGGGCGACGACCTGGTGCGCGAAGCCATGCGCCGCGTGGCCCGCTCGGCCCCCGAATGGGACAGCGGCACGCGCCAGGGTTTCGGCCTGCCGCGCCTGCGCGAGCTGATCGCCGCGCGCCATCGCGCCGAGCTGCCTGCGCTGGGCCCGCAGCAGGTCATGACGGCAGCGGGCAGCCTGGGCGCCACGATGTGTTTGCTGCAGGCCTGGACCGAGCCCGGCGACGCGGTGCTGGTCGAGTCGCCCGCACCGCGCCAGCTGCGCAGCCTGATCCGCACGCTGGGCCGTCGCATGCTCGAAGTGCCACGGCGCGGCGGTTGCCTCGACATCGCCGCGCTCGACAACCATGCCGCGCTGCTGCCCACCGAGAGCCGGCAGCGCCTGCTGTTCCTGTCGACGGCAGTTTCCAATCCGCTGGGCGTGTGCATGAGCCCGCAGGGCGCGCACCAGGCGCTGCAGGCGGCCGAGCGGCACGACCTGCGCGTGATCGAGCTCGACACCTGGCGCGGGCTCTCGCCGTTGCAGGCGCCCAGCCTTGCCGCGATGGACGGGCTGCAGCGCGTGGCGCAGGTCGGTGGCGTGTCGACCACGCTCTCGGCCAAGCTGCGGCTTGCACATGTGCTGCTGCCGCAGCATTGGGTCGAGGATGCGGCCTTGCGCTGCCTGCACACCACGCTCGGGCCGAGCGAGTTCGAGGAGCGCGTGGCCTGCGAGGTGCTGGCCGATGCCGGTTATCCGCGCTTCCTGCAGAAGCTCAACACCGCGCTGAAGATCGCCGGTGAGCGCACGCTGTCGCGGTTGACCGGCGCGGGCCTGCAGGCGCTGTGCGTGCCCGATGGCGGTCCCTTTCTCTGCGCAGGCTGGCCGCCCGGCTGTGAGCCTCGTCCATCGAGCGATGCGGTGCTGCAGGAGGCGCGCAAGCAGGGCCTGCCGCTCGCGGCCGCGACCGATTTCGGCGACATGCCGCAGCCCTTTGCCTGGTATCGCTTCAACGTCGCGCACTGCGGCGACGAGCGACTGGTGCGCTTCCTGGCGCGGATGAAGAACCCATGAGTGCTGCGCCCCCCCTGCGAACTGCGGCGCGTCCTCCCGCCGTGAAGCGCCAGGCCCGCCGCCAGAACCTCGAGAGCGCCATCCTCGCGGTGGCGCAGGAGCGCTTTGCCCTGCACGGCTATGGCGGCGTGTCGGTCGACGACATCGCGGCCGACGCGGGCATCTCCAAGCAGAGCCTGCTGTACTACTTCCCCTCGAAGAAGGCGCTGTACAGCCGCGTGTTCAACGACGTGCTCGACTCGTGGCTGTCGAATCTCAACAGCCTGGCCGACGCCGACCTCGACCCGCATGCCGCGCTGGAGCGCTACGTCACGCAGAAGCTGCAGTTCTCGTACGACCACCCTTCGGGCTCGCGGCTGTTCGCGCAGGAAATCATTTCGCAGGCGCCGCAATGCGCCGACGACATCGAGGCCAAGCTGGTACCGGCCTTCCGCGCCGAAGCGGCCGTGCTGAACCGCTGGATGGCGAACGGCGACGTGGCGCCGCTGCCCGTGCCGCACCTGCTGTTCACGCTGTGGGCCATGACGCAGACCTACGCCGACTTCGCCTGGCAGATGCGCATGCTGCTCGGCAAGCAGGCGCTGGAGCCGGCCGACTTCGACCTGGCCCGCGAGACCATCCTGCGGATGCTCGAAGGCGCGCTGGGGCTGAAGCGGCCCGCCACCTCGGCGGTGGTGACGAGCGGGCACGCTGCGCTGCCTCCCGTGGAAAAAGCCGGGAAGGAGCGGGCCTAGTCGCGCGTCTCGAGCACCATCGACACCTCGACCACGCCACCGCGAGGCAGTGACGCGACGCCCACGGTGGTGCGAACCGGCAGTGGGGCATCGGGGAAGATCCGTTGAAGGGCCGCCGAGGCCGCGTCCATCACCTGGGCGTGGTCCCTGAAGCCGCCGCAAGCCTGGAGATAGCCGTTCAGTGCCACGACGCGAACGACGCGCGAGAGGCTGCCGAGTTCGTCCTGTGCCGCGCGCAGCAGGGCGCCGACAGCCGCCACTGCGGCCCGCTGACCGCGCGGCACATCGTCGGGGCCTTCGAGCCGGCCTGTGATCACCTGGCCGTTCTCGCGCGCCACCACGCCGCTCGTGTGCAGCAGACTGCCGGCCCTCGCGAATGTGGCGTAAGTACCCGATGGCTTGGCCCGCGCCACTTCAGGTGGGCACAGCTGGTCGAGCAAGAAATCTTCGGGCTGCGCATCGCAGGCCTCGCCGCCGACCCAGCAGCCTTCCTGCGTGTTCGCATCCCATGGCAATCCCACGTGGATCGCGGAGGGCGAACCCATTGCTTCTCCTTGCCGCACGGTCACCGACAGCGCGTCGTGGCCGACCAGCCCAAGGTGGCGCAGGCCCCAGGCCAGCGCCGCGGCGGCGATGCCCGTGGCGGCGTCTTCCGGGTAGCCGGAAGATTTGGGAAATTGCCGCGCGCTGACCGTGTCGGTCTCGTCCCGTGACATGGCATAGGGATACAGCCCGGTGGACCCGAGACGTTCGCACAGCGATTCGACGCGTGCGAAGTCGACGCGCAAGGCGTGCAGCTGCGCGGTGTCGGCCAGGCGAACCAGCGTCTTGACCCGGCTGGTGGCGGCGTTGAGCACCGGCCCCACGATCTGCCCGACCTCGATGCCCAGGCACTGCGCGAGGTCTTCGACCAGCCGCTGTTGCGTCACCTCTTCCACCGTGGCGCGCGGCTGGCTGACCTGCACCGTGCCATCGACGCGCCGGCCCGTGACGGTGCCGCTGAGCGTTTCGATCGCGACGGGCGCACCATCCCATTCGCCGCGCCGGTGCAGCAGCCACAGCGCGCCGACCGTGGCGTGGCCGCACATTTCCATCTCGTGCTTGGGCACGAAGTAGCGCATGCGCAGCCGGTGCGCCGGTGTGGTCGACTTCAGCACGAAGACGGACTCATGGCCGCTGAGCCGGGTGTGCTCCTGCATCTGTGCGGTGGAGAGCGCGTCGGCATCGAGCCAGACGGGCGCGGGGTTGCCGCCGACGGATGGATCGGGGCCGACGAACACGCGGATGTTCCGGCAACCGGGCGCAGAAAAAATCGCAGCCATCGTCAATCAGCCCTCGCGTTGACCGAGCGCGCGATGCCGCCCCAGAGCTTGATGTCGCCGCGGATCTGTTCCTCGAACACCTCGGGTCGCACGCTCCACGGCGTCACGCCCTTGGCCAGCATGTCGGTGCGCAGGGCCGGGTCTTTCATCGCGGTGTCGAGCGCGGCGCGCAGGCGCTGCACCACCGGCTGCGGCGTGGCGGCCGGTGCCATCAGGCCATACCAGAGCTGCGGCTTGAAGTCCTTGATGCCGGCTGCCTCGAAAGTCGGCAGGTCGGCGAAACCCGCCGACGGTTCACTGATGGCCAGCGCCCGCATGCGTCCGCCGCGCACCTGCGCCAGCAGAGCGGGCGGGTTGTCGAACAGTGCCTGGATCTGGCCTGCCATCAGGTCGGCCTGCGCGGGCGCGGCACCGCGGTAGGGCACGTGCGTCATCTCGATGCCGGTGCGCTGCTTGAAGAGTTCGCCCGCCAGGTGGCTCAGGCTGCCGTTGCCGATGCTGCCGTAGTTGAGCGCCTGCGGGTTGGCCTTGGCGTAGCCGACGAAGTCCTTCACCGTGCGCGCCGCCAGCGCGGGCGTGACCACCAGCACGAAAGGCGTGGTGCCGATGGTGCCGATCGGCACCAGGTCCTTGAGGGGGTCGTACGGGAGCTTGGGGTACACCGCATCGGCCGAGGCGATGGTGGTCGTGGTGCTGGCCACCAGCGTGTAGCCGTCGGGGTTCGCCTTCGCGCCGAAGCCCGTGCCCACGGTGCCGCCCGCGCCCGAGCGGTTGTCGATGATGACCGACACACCGAGCGCAGCCTGCAGCCGCAGCTGCACCGAACGGAAGATCACGTCCGTTCCGCCGCCGGCGGGGAAGGGTACGATGATGGTGATCGGCTTCACCGGGTAGGCCGGATCGGAGGCCGACCACGAGGCGGTCGGCCCGTACAGGGCACCGGCGGCGGCCAGGCCCAGGAGCGCGCGGCGCAGAGGTTGAGTAGTCATGGGGTCTTCTTGCAGGAGTGGTCCTTCCGATTCTGTGGAGCGCGCGCCAACGCGTGCGCCCGATTGCGACATGCGCGGCTTCGAATGCGACAAGGAATGGCCATGCCACTGACTTCCAGCCACCCGCCGCCCCGCCAATCGCTGTTCGTCGAACGGCTGTCTCACCAGGCGACGATGGTCGCCAACACCCGCGACTACTACGCCACCGACGCGCACGTGCACGATTGCGACATGCTGTTCGTGCCCATCGCAGGCCGCTTCAGCGTGGGCGATGCGCAGGGCGAGGCGCAGCGCCTCGGGCCCGGCCACTTCGTCTGGTTCGCGGCGGGCAGCGCGCATTCGACGACCACGCTCACCGCCGGCCAGAGCCATGTCGCGGTCTACGTCGATCCGGCGCTGTGGGCCACGGCCTTGCAGGCGCAGGGCGTCGTGCGGCCCCCGCAAGGCATGCGCGCGGGCAGCACCGCGCTGGGCGCCTTGTCGCAGCGGATGTTCGAATCGACCCGCGCGGGCGACAGCGAGAACTACGTGCTGTGCGGCGCGCTCGTGATGGAGGCCGCGCGCCTGAGCGCCAACCCGTTGTCGGAGGGCGACGCCTCGCCGGCGCTGTGGGTGGCCGAGCTGCTGGCCGAAACGATGCTGCGCGATCTGGCGCAGCCCCTGTCGCTCGACGCCTTCGCGCAACAGCACCGGCTGTCGCGCCGGCAGGTGGAGCGGATCTTTCGCGCGAAGCACGGCATCTCGCCGCTGGAGTTCCTGCAGCGCCAGCGCATCGAACGGGCCGTGTACCTGTTGCAGACCACGCGGGACTCGGTGCTGTCCATCGCGCTGCAGGTCGGCTGGGAGTCGGCCTCCTATCTTTCGCGGATGCTGGAGAAGACCTGGGCGAAGACGGCGACGCAAATTCGCGCGGCAGCCCCTCGAAAAAACTAGCCTGGCCGCTCAGGCCGGCGGCGGCGCTTCCCACGCGAAGCCCACGCCGTACACCGACCGAATCCAGTCGTGCGCGGGCGTCACCGCGCCGAGCTTGCGGCGCAGGTTCTTCACGTGGCTGTCGATGGCGCGCTCGGTCACGTCCACCGTGTCGTCGTAGGCCAGCTCCAGCAGACGGGCGCGCGAGAAGATGCGGCCCGGGTGCCGCGACAGCACCTGCAGCAGCCCGAACTCGCGGCGCGTGAGGTTCAGTGGCGTGCCGTCGAGCGAGGCGCGCCAGTGCACGTCGTCGAGTACGAGGCCCGGCGTGTCGCCCGGCGCGACCTGCACCGCCACGGCCGGCGCGGTGCGGCGCAGCACGGCGCGCACGCGCGCCACCAACTCGCGCGGCGAGAAGGGCTTGCACACGTAGTCGTCGGCGCCCAGCTCCAGGCCGAGCAGGCGGTCGACCTCTTCGATGCGCGCGGTGAGCATGATGATCGGATGGGCCGTGTGCTCGCGCGCGCGGCGCAGCACCTCGATGCCGTCGAGGCGCGGCAGCATGATGTCGAGCAGCGTCAGGTCGGGCGGCGCGGCGACGATGCGCTCGAGCGCGCTCTGCCCGTCGGCGAAATGTTCGGTGTCGTAGCCGGCGTGGCGCAGGTAGTCCTGCACCACGGAGGCGATGTCGAGCTCGTCCTCGACGATCACGATGCGTGTCATGCGGAGGCCGCCAGGGGAAGGGTGATCGTCATGCGCAGGCCGCCCAGCGGCGAGGGCGCCGCCTCGATGCTGCCGCCGTGCGCCTCGATGGTCGCGCGGCAGATCGACAGGCCCAGGCCCGAGCCGCCCAGCGCGCGGCTGCGCGAGGTCTCGCCGCGGAACAGGCGGTCGAAGAGGCGCGGAATCTCTTCCTCGGGCACGCCCGGCGCGCTGTCGTCGAACACCAGCGTGAGGCAATGGCCGGTCCATGCGCCTTCGACGCTCACGCCGATGCGCAGCTGGCCGCCGGCATCGGTGTAGGCCAGCGTGTTCTCCAGCAGGTTCATGAAGACCTGGTGCAGCCGGTGCGCGTCGCCGTCGATCACCGGCTGGGCCGAGGCGGCGATGCGGTCGAGGGCGTCGCGGTCGAGCGCGATGCCGCGCTGCGCGAAGCGGTCGCGCGTGTGGTCGAGCGCCTCCTTCAGCAGCGACAGCGGGTACACCGGCGCCTTCAGCAGGTCGCTCTGGGGCTCGCGCATGCTGCTGCGCAGGTCGTCGACCAGCTGGCCGAGGCGGATCACCTGGCGGTGCATGCGCAGCGCGGTGCGTTCGTCGAAGGTGCGCACGCCGTCCTGCAGCGCCTCGATCTCCGCGCGCATGGCGGCCAGCGGCGTGCGCAGCTCGTGCGCTGCGTCGGCCAGCCAGGCGCGGCGCGAGGCCTCGGCCGTGTCCAGGCGCTGCGCCATGTCGTTGAAGGTCTTGCCCAGCAGCGCGAGCTCGTCCGAGCCGTGGACCGCGACGCGCGTCGAGAGCCGTCCGCGCGCCACGTCCTGTGCGGCCTGCGTGAGCGCGTCGATCGGCTGGAACCAGCGGCGCGCCAGCAGCCACGACAGCACCAGCGCAAAGGCCAGGCCGCACAGCCCGGTGAGCGCGATCACGCCGGACTGCCGGGCGAGGAAGGCGCGGTCGGCCTCGCTCTCCAGGCCCTGCATCGGCGCGAGCGCGAGGTAGCCGACGACGGTGCGCCCGTGGCGGATCGGCCGGCGCGCGGCGTTCTCCGGGTCGATGGTCGCGCCGACCACGAGCGCGCCGTGCGCGTCGAGCACGGCGAGGCGGCGAAAGATCGAGTCGGGCGGGCCGGCCAGGCCGGGGAAGAAGCCCGGCGGCGGCATCAGGAAGCGGCGGGGCAGCAGGTCGAGCTGCGGCGGCGGGGGCGAGGCGGTGGACGAGAGCCCGCTGGACGGTTCTGCCGGCGGCGCGCCGTCGCCCTGTGTGCCGGGCGCACGGCGCTCGTACCAGGGCGGCAGCCGCCGGTCGTCGGGCGTGGCGGCGCCGTCGATCACCATGGCCGACTGGCCCAGCTGCAGGCGGTGCCAGGCGTCGTCGTTGTCGCGCAGTTTCTTCCAGTCGCCATTGGCGGTGTAGTGCTTCAGCAGGAGCTGCGAGAGCCAGTCCATGCGGCGGATCTCGATCTCGGCCACATAGGCGCCCAGGCCCCGCTGCAGCGCGACGATCGAGAAGCCCACGAAGCTCAGCAGCAGCACGATCAGCAGGGCGGCCAGGGCCAGGAAGATCTTGCGGGAGAGGGTCAGGCGCGGCATGGGCTCGGCGGCGGAGGCATGGCCGCATTCTGCGGCATGCGTTTCGGGGACGGGGATGGCATGGGCAAGCCGCCGATCATGGCGGCCGATTGGGGAGGAATCTGGGAGACGCGTCCTTGCGTGCCTCTCCCACATTTCTCCCGATTCGGATCGCACGATGCCCGGCATGACACCGGACACGCATCGCGCCCCTTCCACCTCCGCCTTCCGCGCACTGGCCGCCGCCGCGCTCGCCTGGGCCCCGCCGGGGCACGCCGCGCCGCCGTCCACGCCCCCGGGCGACACCGACATCGACCTGCTGCTGTTCCTGCTGGCGGCGCTGTTCTGGGGCGTCGCGCATGTGTGGACGCTGCTCGTGGTCTGGGCCGAGGCCCGGGCTTCGGGCGTGCGCGCGCCTGCCAGGAAGGAGGCCGCCCATGGCCGGTGAAGCGATCGGGCGCCGGGGCCTGCTGGCTGCGATCGGCGCGGCCGGGCTGGCCGCGTCCGCCCCCGAGGCCGCCGCAGCGCAGAAGCTCCCGCTGACCGCCCAGACCACCGAGGGCCCGTACTACCTGGACCTCGCGAACTTTCGCACCGACCTGACCGACGGCCGCGAGGGCGTGCCGCTCGATGTGCGCCTGCGCGTGCTCGATGCCGCCGGGCGGCCGCTGCGCGGCCTGCGCACCGACCTGTGGCACTGCGACGCGCAGGGCAACTACTCGGGCTTCGGCGGGCAGGGCGACGACCGCACGCGCGGCTTCGAGGGCCAGGCCTTCCTGCGCGGCAGCCAGCGCACCGACCGCGACGGCCAGGCCACGTTCGCCACGCTCTACCCGGGCTGGTACGCGGGGCGCACCACGCACATCCACGTCAAGGTGCACCACCGCGAGCGCGCCGTGCTCACGACGCAGTTCTTCTTGCCCGATGCGCTCAGCGAGTTCCTCTACACGCAGGTCTCCAGCTACCAGCGCGCGCGGCTGCGCGACACGCTCAACAGCGCCGACGGCATCGCATTGCGGGCCGGTGACACGGTGCTGGGCGCGGTGCGCGAGGAGGGCCGGCGCTACGTCGCGCTGCTCACGCTGGTGGTCGACCCCGCCGCGCGCCCGGTGACCGAGCGCCCGCCGCCGCCCGGCAGCGGCCCCATGCCGGCGGGCGGCGTGCGGCCGTTGCGGCCGCGCACGCCCGAGGGCCTCGCCCGCATCCGCGCGCTGGTGCCGCCGCGCACGGAAGGCTGAGCGGTGTTGCGCATGCCGCTCCCGTCTGCTGCATCTGCCGATTGGCGGATGACGCCGCGCGCCGCGATGCGCGCGCTGGCGCACACCTGCGCGGGCTGTCTTGCGTTCTGCAGCCTGGCGTTGGGCATCAGCGTCGCCGCACGCGGCGCCTGCGCGGAGGCACGGCAGGCCGAGGCGCGCAACTCCCGCCTGGCGACGCTCGCGCCGATCATGCAAAGGGGCAGCGAAGGCCGCACGCCGCGCGGCCACGGCGCATGCAAGGCCAGGCCCGCCCTCAGCCCGGTCGCTGCGCGAAGCTGAACCCCACGCCGTAGACCGAGCGGATCCAGCCGTGCGAGGGCGACACGGCCGCGAGCTTGCGCCGCAGGTTCTTGATGTGCCCGTCGACCGCGCGCTCGTTCACGTCCAGCGCCTCGGGGAAGGCCGCTTCGAGCAGTCTGGCGCGCGTGAACACACGCCCCGGTTCGCGCGACAGCGCACGCAGCAACAGCAGCTCGCGGCGCGTGAGCGCCAGGGCCCGGCCCTCCAGCCAGGCATGGCCCATCGCGCTGTCGAAGGCCACCGCCGGCGAGGCCATGCCCACGCTCAGGTCGGGCGGCGCGCGCCGGCGCAGCACCGTGTGCACGCGCGCCACCACCTCGCGCGGCGAGAAGGGCTTGCAGACATAGTCGTCGGCGCCCAGGTCGAAGCCGCGCAGCCGGTCGGCCTCGTGCGCGCGCGCCGTCAGCACGATGATCGGGTGGTCGCTGCGTGCGCGCACCTGCGCGATCACCTGCAGCCCGTCGATGCGCGGCAGCACCACGTCGAGCAGCGTGAGCGCCGGCGGCGCGTGCAGGATGCGCTCGAGCGCGGCGGCGCCGTCGCCCAGTTGCTCCACCTCGTGGCCCGCGCGCTGCAGCGGGCCCAGCAGCAACGACGCAATGTCGCGTCCGTCTTCCACCAGCAGGATGCGGCTCATGGCGCGTGCGGGCCGGTTCAGAAGGACGTGCCGATCTGGAACTGGAAGCGCTGCGTGCGGTCGGCCGCGATGCCGTTGGCCGTGTCCTCCTTCTGGTAGACGATCGGCACCGCATACGCCAGGCGCAGCGGACCCAGCGGCGAGATCCAGCTGATGCCAAGCCCGGCCGACGCGCGCAGGCGGTTCTGCGCCTTCCACTGCGCGTCGGTCATGCTGGCCGTGCGCTCGGCGAACACGTTGCCCGCGTCGAAGAAGGTGTAAAGCCGCAGCGACTTGTCATTGCCCGCGCCGGGGAAGGGCGTGGTCAGCTCCATGTTGAAGATCGCCTTGCGCGTGCCGCCCAGCGAACCGCCGGTGACCGCGTCGGTCGGGCCCAGCGAGTTCTGCTCGAAGCCGCGGATCGAGCCCAGCCCGCCCGCGTAGAAGTTCTTGAAGATCGGGAAGCTGCTGCCGCCCTGCGCCTTCGCATAGCCGAGCTGGCCGTTGAAGGCCAGCGTGTACTGCTTGGACAGTGGCACGTACTGCTGGTACTGGTAGTTCGTCTTCAGGTAGCGCAGTTCGCTGCCCACGCCCAGCTCGAGGTTGGCGCTCTGCAGGCGCCCGCGCGTGGGCACCAGGGCGCTGTCGCGGTCGTCGCGCGACCAGCCCACGGTGGCCGGGATGCCCACCACGTTCCTGCCCGCGCACACCACGCTCGGCGCGGTGCCGGTGCACTGGAAGTAGTCGAGGTAGGCCTGCGGCGTGGCCGTGTAGACATACGAGCCGTTGACCAGCGTGTACGAACCGTTGGTGCCCGGCGTGAACGCATAACGTTCGACGCCGATGCCCAGGTACACCGTGTCCAGCTCGTTCACCGGCAGCCCGAAGCGCACCGAGCCGCCGTCGCTCGCGAGCTTGTAGTTGCCGTCGGCCTCGTAGTAGGGCCGCGTGGTGGTGTGGAACAGGTTGAAGGTGCGCGAGATGCCGTCCTTCGTGAAGTACGGGTCGGTGGCCGTGAGCGACACCGAGCGGTTGTACGAGCTGGTGTTGACCTGCAGCCCCAGGTAGTTGCCCGAGCCGAACACGTTCTCCTGCGTGATGCCGAAGCTCAGCGAGATCTTGTCGGTCGACGAGTAGCCCGCGCCCAGCTGCAGCGAGCCCGTGGGCTTCTCGGCCACGGTGACGTTCAGGTCGACCTGGTCGTTGCTGCCCGGCACTTCGGCGGTCTCGACGTTCACCTCGGTGAAGAAGCCCAGCCGGTCGACGCGGTCGCGCGACAGCCTGATCTTCGTGCCGTCGTACCAGGCGCCTCCGTACTGGCGGAACTCGCGCCGGATCACCTCGTCGCGCGTGCGCGCATTGCCGCCGATGTTCAGCCGCCGCACATAGGCACGCCGCCCGGGCTCGGCGTTCAGCACCATCACGACGCGGCGCCGGGTGCGGTCGATCTCGGGCTCGGCCTTCACGCGCGCGAAGGCGTAGCCGAAGGTGCCGAAGTGGTCGGCAAAGGCTTTGGTGGTGGCCGCCACGTCCTCGCCGTTGTAGGGCGCGCCGGGGCGCACGGTGACGAGCGACTTGAACTCGTCCTCGCGCCCCAGGTAGTTGCCCGCCAGCTTCACGCCGGCCACCGCGAACTTCTCGCCCTCGCTGATGTTCACCGTGAGCTCCAGCGTCTGCCGGTCCGCCGAGATCGCGACCTGCGTCGACTCGATGCGGAACTCGAGGTACCCGCGCGTCAGGTAGAACGAGCGCAGCGTTTCCAGGTCGGCGTCGAACTTGCTGCGCGCGTACTGGTTCGACTTCGTGTACCAGGCCAGCCAGCCACCGCTGTCCTGGTCGAACAGGTCGAGCAGCGTGCGTTCGTCGAAAGCCTGCTGGCCCACCACGCGCACCCGCGTGATGCGCGCCGGCTCGCCCTCGGTCACGCTGAACGTGAGGTTGACGCGGTTGCGCTCCAGCGGCGTGACCGTGGTGACCACCTGCGCGTTGTAGAGGCTGCGGCCGATGTACTGGCGCTTGAGCTCCTGCTCCGCGCGGTCGGCCAGCGCCTTGTCGTACGGCCGGCCTTCGGCCAGCCCGATGTCGCGCAGCGCCTTCTGCAGCGCCGCCTTGTCGAACTCCTTGGTGTCCGCGAAGTCGACATCGGCCACGGTGGGGCGTTCTTCGACGATGACCACGAGCACCTGGCCGTTCACGTCGATGCGCACGTCCTTGAAGAGCCCCAGGTCGAACAGCGCGCGAATGGCTGCGCTGCCGCGGTCGTCGCTGTACGTGTCGCCGGCCTTCAGGCCGAGGGTCGCGAACACCGTGCCCGCTTCGACGCGCTGCAGGCCTTCGAGGCGGATGTCCTGCACGGTGAACGGGTCGGCGGCCTGTGCCGGGCAGGCCACCATCGCGAGGCACAGCGCGGCAAGGGCCGCGAGGGACTTGGGAGGAATCATCATCACCGCATGGTCTTCACCAATGTCGGAGGAATGTGGGACGCCCTCCCGCGCGCAGGGCCGGTTGGTGAGCAGTCGTTACTGCAACCCCATCGCGTTCACCGCCGGCCACGCCACCGCAGACCGTTCCATCCGTTCGCGGCAGTTCTGCGCATGCGTCTCCAGCGACAGGTCGCCCTGGATCTCCAGCAGCCGCTGCACCGTGCGATCGACCGCCTGCGCGTCGAGCAGCGGGTACGTGCGCGCCGTGCGCCCGTTGTTGCGCACCAGGCGCGCGATGTACGGCAGGTCCTGCTGCGTGATCACTGCAGCCGGCATCACGCCTTCGAGCTCCACGCCTTCGCACGGCAGCAGCACGAAGTACTGCAGCCGCAGGTCGTCGGGCAGCAGGCTGCGCAACTGCGTCGTCTTGCGCCCGCCCTGCCAGGCCGGGTCTTTCACCTCGCGCGCCCGCGTGCAGCCATGCAGCCGCAGGAACCAGCGCGGCGGCGCCTCGTCGGACTTCTTGCGATAGACGAACGCGTTGCGCCAGGCCTTGATCTCGAACAGGTACACCCCCGTCTCGCACACGATCACCGCATCGATGCGCGCCGTGGGCACCGCGCAACCGGAGGGCATCGGGATGATGAGGTTGCGAAGAATGCGCAGATGCGAAAACGCCGGACTGAACGCCGTGGCGAGCTGCTGCACCCCGAGCGACGCGGCGACCGCGCTTTGCTGCAGAACAATGGTCATGTCGAACTCCTTCGGAGCCCCGAGCATTGCCGGGCTTTTAGGAGACTTCTGGTAAACGAGGCAGAGCCCGTCTGCCTTCACGGGCCGAGCGAAGCGATGGCCCGCCCGGTATCCAAAGCCCTTCTGTATGCGCCGAGGAGCGCAGCGTTTCGCGGATCAGGGCTCGCCCTTGTTTGAGCGAAGCGAGTTTGGGCGAGACCCCGCGAAACGTGAGCACCGCAGGTTGCCCGCAGCGAAGCGGAGGGACGCAGACAGCAGGGTCGCCTTTCTTTGCTTACTTTCTTTGGCGAAGCAAAGAAAGTGAGTCGCCCGCCGGGGCGAGACCCGGCCTCAGCCCCCCAAACGACTAACCCTCGATCTTCCCCAACCGAGACTCCCGCAGCCGGCTAGGCGCCAAAGCCCCAGCCGATTCAAGAATCGGATAAGCAATCGAACAGATATGCGAATTGATCCGCTTCAAATCGCTGATCAGATCGATGTGCAGAGAACTCGTCTCGATGCTCAAAGTAGTCCGATCCGACAACCGATCCAGATGGGTTGTTGCATAGGCCCGCTCCAGATCGCGGAACCGTGCCTTCTCTTCCAGCAGCTTCTGTGCGTCGCGCACGTTGCCGTTCAAGAACACACTCATGCTCAACCGAAGATTGGCAACCAGCCGCTGGTGCAACTCGACGATCTCCGCCATCCCCGCTTCCGAGAAGTTGCGCTGCGGCTTGATCTTCTTGTCCTCGATATCGATGATCACCCGCTCGATGATGTCCCCGATCTGCTCCATGTTGATCGTGAAGCTGATGATGTCCGTCCACCGCCGGCTTTCCTCCTCGCCCAGCGCCTCGCGCGAGATGCGCGTCATGTAGTACTTGATCGCCGAGTACAGCTCGTCCACCGTGTCGTCGAGTTGCCGCAGCTCCTGCGCCAGCCGCAGGTCGTTGTTGCGGATCACGTCGAGCGTGCCGATGAGCATGGTCTCCACGATGTCCGCCTGGTGCAGCGCCTCGCGCGCCGCGTTCGAAATGGCGAGCGAAGGCGTCGACAGCGCCGAGGGATCGAGGTGGTGCGGCCGGCTCGTGCCCACCGGCTGCGGCGGCACGGGCAGCATGCGCGTCACCAGCTTGGCGACCCACTGCGTGAGGCCGATGAAGCCGACGCTGATCACGATGTTGAACGCCAGGTGGAACAGCACCACGCCATGCGTCTGGTTCGGCAGCTGGGGCTGCACGTAGCGCACCCACAGCCCCACGAACGGCGTGACCAGCGCCACGCCCAGCGCCTTGAACAGCAGGTTGCCCACCGTCACCTGCCGCACCGACACGGCCGAGCGCGCCGTGGTCAGCACCGCCAGCAGGCCGCTGCCGAGGTTGGCACCGAGCACCAGGCCCAGCGCCACGTCGAGTGGCACCACGTTCGAGCTCGCCATGGCCGCCACCAGCAGCACCACCGCCAGGCTTGAATAGGCCACGATGGCGAGCGCGGCGCCCAGCGTGATCTCCAGCAGCACGTCGCTGGTGATGGACGCCAGCAGCGCCCGCACGGCCGGCGACGAGAACAGCGGCTCGGTGGCCGCCACCACCAGCTGCAGCGCCAGCAGCATCAGCCCCAGCCCGATCAGCAC